>CBDVDO010000019.1:0-11961 GCA_965372765.1 uncultured Anaerolineales bacterium | reverse complement strand
GTGCGCCTGGACCCTAAAACACACCTATCCAGAGCATATTGGGGATTCCGGGATGGAAGTACTGCACATAGCAGAACTGCTGGCAGAAACAGATTTGTTGGATAACCTCCCGATAACCACTGATACCGCTCACAAACAAGTTACCTATCAGGATCCCTGCCGATTGGGTAGATTTTCTAGCGTTTATCAGTCGCCGCGTGATTTAATCCAGGGACTGGGGTATGAAATCAGGGAGATGGAACACAACCGGGAAGCCAGCCTCTGCTGTGGAACAAGTTGCTGGTCTTCCTGCGGTCAGGTGAATAAAAAGATCCAGGTAGAGCGGTTGAAGGAGGCAAAATCCACTGGAGCAGAGCTGCTTATCACGGCTTGTGTAAAATGCCAGATTCATTTTAAATGTGCTCAGAATGACCCGGTTCTGGAAGAGGAAGTTCAAATCAATATCCGCGACCTGACCACATTAATTGCTGAACAATTATAAATATTCATATTGAAAGAGAACCCTATGGTTGAGATCAAAGAGAAAGTGACCGAGAGGAGGCTACCTTTGCCAGATAAAAATTTACGCATCGGGGTTTTTGTTTGTGATTGCGGGTCAAATATAGCTGGAACGGTAGACACCGAAGCTGTCAGGGAATATGCAGCCAGTCTGCCAGGTGTGACCGCGGCGATCCGGAACAAATATACCTGTGCAGATCCGGGTCAACAGGAGATTCAACAGGCTATCATCGAACACAATCTCAACCGGATTGTGGTTGCGTCTTGTTCACCAACTTCCTACGAGGTGATCTTCCGTAAATGTATTGAAGGTGTCGGCTTAAATCCCTATTTGCTGGAGATGGCAAATATCAGGGAGCATTGTTCCTGGGTGACCGCAAGCGATAAAAAGGCGGCAACAGAAAAAGCAAAAAAGACAGTAAAGGTGGCTGTTGCCCGGTCCCGCTGGTTGGTTCCTCAGGATGAAGAGCAGATCCAGGTGACCGATGCTGCCTTGGTGATCGGAGGTGGTGTGGCGGGAATCCAGGCTGCTCTTGATCTGGCTGATTCCGGACATCAAGTATACCTGGTGGAACGGGAACCTTCTATTGGTGGAATAATGGCCCAACTGGATAAAGTGTATCCAGATATCGAATGTAGTATTTGAATTCTTGGACCCAAAATGATGGATGTCGGTCGACATCCAAAAATCAAATTACTAACATATTCAGAAGTAGAAGATATCGCGGGCTATGTGGGAAATTTTAAAGTACGGATCCGAAAAAAAGCCCGTTATGTAGACGAAACTCAATGCACTTCCTGTGGTGATTGCGTGGAGGTCTGCCCAGTTGTAATCCCGGATGAATACCAGGAAGGTTTGGGAAGCCGCCGGGCGATCTTCCTCTCATTCCCCCAGGCTGTTCCCTCAGCTTATATTGTGAATGCGGATGAATGTTTGGGGCAGAACCCTATTGCTTGCGGGAAATGTATTGAAGCCTGCGAAAAATCCTGTATCGACTTTGATATGAAGGATGAAATTATCAATGTAGATGTGGGCGTTGTGATCGTTGCGACAGGTATGGATATCTATGATCCAACTCCTCTGAATGAATATGGCTACACAAGTTTTCCAAATGTGATGACCAGTCTGGAGTTTGAACGGCTGATTTGCACAGGGGGTCCGCTGGAAGGGCAATTGGGCCGGCCGAGTGATCTCGCCTTCCCGAAACGAATTGGTTTCATCCAATGTGTAGGGTCAAGAACCCAGGATCCAGAACGAGGAAACCCTTACTGCTCCAATTTTTGCTGTATGAACACCATTAAAACAACCCAATACCTGAAGGATGCCCATCCGGAAGTGGAATCTACCGTGTTTTATACCGATTTGCGCGCCTTTGGCAAAGGATTTGAGGAATTGTTGATGCGCAGTAAAGGAAACGGCGTGAAGTATATTCGCGGTTTACCTGGTGACGTGGTGGAGGATCCCGATACAGGAAATCTTAAGTTGACTGTAGAAAATACAACCCGCAATCGGTTGGAAAACCACAATTTTGATCTGCTAGTACTGGCTGTTGGGGCTGTCCCAGCTGAAAATACAGAGACCATCCGCCAGATGGTCAGCCTCTCAAAGTCTCCCAATGGATTCTTGCGTGAAGCCCACCCGAAACTGCGCCCGGTTGATACGCCCACGAAAGGCGTTTTTATTGCCGGTGGTGTGGAAAGTCCTAAGGATGTCCGGGGAAGTGTCACCCAGGCTAGCGCTGCTGCTTCCAGGGCTTCAATTTTGTTAAACAAGGATCAATTCTCTGTGGATGCCATCACCGCTGTGATTGATGAGGAACTGTGTAAAAATTGCGGCATTTGCGTGGATGTTTGCCCCTTCAGCGCCATTGTCTGGGAAAAAGGGCAGCCAGCTGAGGTTATTACCGCGGCCTGCACCGGTTGTGGAACCTGTGCGGCGGAATGTAAATTCAATGCCATAGAAATGCGTCATTTTTCCGATCAAGCCATTTATGCCCAGATTGACGCTATGCTGGAAGAAAATCCGCAGGAATCGATTGTAACTTTCGCCTGCAATTGGTGCTCATACGCTGGAGCAGATACCGCAGGTGTGGGACGGATGCAGTATCCCCCCCATGCTCATATTATCCGCACCATGTGTTCCGGACGCGTAAGTCCAGAATTTGTCTGGTATGCCTTTAGAAAAGGAGCTCCTGTTGTCTTGGTATCTGGCTGCCATTATGTGGACTGTCACTATATTGATGCCAACCGCAGCACCACCCGGCGTGTGGATGGTCTTTGGGACGGGTTGGATAAAATTGGTGTAGATCCTGGGAGATTGATGTTGGAGTGGTGTTCCGCGGCTGAGGGATCCCGTTGGCAGCATATTATGAAACAAGCTGAGGAAAAACGATTGGCAGTAGAGGCGGCGGAAATGATCCAGGATACCCGCTCGTTAGTGAAGGAAGCCAGGGTTCCTGGTCCGCGCAATCCGAGGGTAAAAGATGAAAACCAACCGGCGGATTATCAGTGTCTGGTTTGTGGTGACTCATGGAGTGGAACTTACCATTCCGATTCGGAACGAACATGTCCAGCCTGTCGATCCAACAGTGTGCGCTGGATCCGAAAGCGCTGACTATGAGGAAATTTGATTTCCTGTTACTAATACCCAGGCATTTGTGTCCGGGCTGAAAACTACGCCCTCTGTGAGGGCTTGGGACATCTGTAGGGGCGACCCGGTGCCCTTCGATATGCTTCCGCTCTGCGTAAGCTACTCAGGACAGGGGTCGCCCTTTTGTTTTTGCCGAAAGAGCCCTTGCAAAAACTCCCAGAGCGGATACTTTGCGAGAGCAAAGTAGTAGTCGAAGGGCACGGAAGTGCTAGAGAGACCTCCGAGGTCCTTTGGACCTCGGAGGTTGTATTTACCTCGGGGGATTTCCCTGTTCAAAAAATAATTGCAAAAAACTACGCTCCTTTCCCGGGGACATTCGTTGTAATCCCAAAAAAGTTAAAAAAAAGAGCCCGGAAATAATTTCCGGGCTCTTATATTCTAAAGTGGTTTCCTAGGGGGTAGGAGTAGATTCTGCTATAGCTTCACCAGTCCAGATAAACACACGCGCTTCACTCTCGCTGCCAGCGGCTTCCCAGATTGAATTGCCGTTCTCATCCACATCTACCTGGCGGACTGTGCTGATGGTCCAGCGGTATATATGGGGGGAATCTTCACTCGCCCGGAAGGATCCAGGAATGATGAATTTTGTATCCGTCACATACTCCACCAGTTTGCGGCCTTTGCCCTCGGTGAGATCCATCACAGAGACCTGGTAAGCCTCGTTGGCATTGATTAAACCTACAGATGACCATTGCAAGGTAACTTGGTTATCACTGAGGGAGAAAACTCCGCCATCTGGCGGCAGGAGCAGGTTGGGTGCCGGGTAGGGTGGTGGCGGCGTGGGTGTCGAGGAGGGGCCCGGCGTTGCGGCTCGTTCACAAAGCGGAATAATCAGTGGGAGTCCTTCATAGACAGTGTTGCTCACCATGCCATTATAGGATTTAATCGCTTCTTCCGGCACGTTATAGTTCAGAGCAATAGTATTAAGAGTATCCCCTTCAGCGACTACGTAAGCAACTTTGTCACACGCTGCCTGGGTACCTTCTATTCCGCTTAAAGTAGCAGTCGGGAAGGAGGTGGCTGTTGGTGTGGGATGTGGTATTCGCAATTCTTGTCCCTCAAACAGAGTATCGCATGAAGCCGGGATACTATTGAGGAGAACAATGGATTTTATCGAAACCTCAAACCGGGCAGCGATTGCCAGGCAGGAGTCATTGGCAACGACGACGTAGGTTAATGGGGTGGGGGTTGGCATCGGTGAAGGAGTAGAGGTTGGCGCTTCCGGTGTTGTAGTAGGTGTTAATGTCACTGTTTGGGTCAGAGTGGGGGTGATTGTGGTGTCCACCATCGCGCCGGTTTGCTGTAAGGCCAGGTAAACCATTCCGGCTCCGAGTGCCAGGAAAAAAATTACCAGGCCGATTACAGAAGGAAGGCCAAGTGTAATTTCGGGCATCCGCCCCCCGCGGACGACCTGGGCATCTGCCTTTGTTCCGTTTAAAGTACTGCCGCAAACCAGGCAGCGCTCTGCATCTTCCTTGATGCGGGTTCCGCAGGTTGGGCAAATTTTTTTATTCTCATTAGCCATAAGATCACTCTTTTATCTTATTTTTGTCAATAGACTGCGGCAATTATACCAGAACATCTGGGGATGGATAGTACCTGATAAAGTGTAAGTTGAAAAGTGAGTAAAGGGTCAAAATTAATGATTAAGAGTCAAAAAAGAAGAATTATTAGAGGGTGAAAAGGGAGGAATAGTGGAATTTACAACAAATTGATTATTCTTTTCGATGAAGGAGTTTGTCAGCTAATTCCCGCAGTGTATCCCCGGCTTCGCCTTTTGGTTGGGCGTTTTCCAGGGCAGTGAGGGCGAGATCTGTCAGGTGGTCAGCAGTGTTTTGCGCATAGGCACGACCCCCTTCATCTTCCAGGATCCGACTCAATTCCGAAGCTTCTTCACAATTGATTGATCCTGCGGACCAGCATTCATAAAACTCCTTTTTCTGCGCCAAACCATATAAAACCGGCAAGGTTTTTTTACCGGTGATAAGGTCCCCGGTATTGGATTTTCCGATTTGCTCCTGGTTTCCCCAGATCCCTAAAATATCGTCCTGGGCTTGAAATGCCAGTCCAAGATTATGTCCAAAATCCCGGTAGTTTGATTGAAGGTCATCGGGAACAGAAGCACACAAGGCACCCACCTCCATGCTGAACGCCAGCAGGGCGGCGGTTTTTCCACCTACCATTTGCCAATACTCTTCCAGAGGAACCAGATCCCGGTTTTCAAAGAGGATATCCAGGTGCTGCCCCTGGGTCAGGCGCAAGCAAGCGGTGTGGAATAGTTTTCCCGCCTGAAGAGCGATATCCGCTGACAAGGTCTTTTCTAAGTTCATCAAGGATAGATTTGCCAGGGAAAAAACGGCATCGCCGGTGTTGATAGCCTGGGCTTCTCCCCAGTTTTTCCACACTGTGGGCCTTCCACGCCGGAGTGAGCTGTTATCCTCGATATCATCATGGATGAGGGAAAAGTTATGAATCAATTCTACAGCTGCGGCTGCTGGTAAAGCTGCCTGCCAATCTCCACCGGCAGCTTCTGTTCCCAGCAGAACCAAAAAGGGGCGGATTTGTTTTCCCTCAGCTTTCGGACCTGCATTTTCTCCGGTCCAACCCAGCTGATAGGTAATCATATTATGCAGCTCGGGTGTACCGTGATCTGCTGAAGAGGCGATGGCTGCCCTTAATTCCTCACGTAGAGCAGGCCTGGCTTTTTCGGCAAATGCGGAAAATCTGGAAGATTTGTTCATGAGGAGCTGTTTTTAATCAGTTGGGACCGGGAGAGGGAATCCAAATCACTTGCGCCAATGGCAAACATACATATCTGGATCTCTTTTTTTATTCTGTTGATCTCGGTTATCACAGCCTGGGGGGAGTGAACAGCGGCTTTCAGGAATGGTCCAGCCAAACCACCCATCACTGCTCCGAGGGCAATGCATTTGGCGATATCTACCCCGTTCCTTAATCCCCCGGAGGCAAATAGAGGCAGTTCAGGAACAGCAGAATGAACGATTTGAACCGTTTCCGCGGTTGGGATTCCCCAATCTACAAAAGCGGAGGCAATTTTTCGCTGAGAGTCCGTTTCTGCCCGATGCATTTCCACCTCGGTCCAGGAAGTTCCTCCTGCGCCGGCAATATCCAGCGCTGAAACACCGGCATTTTCTAATTGGATGGCTGCTTGTCTGGATAATCCCCAGCCAACTTCTTTAATGATCACCGGTACATCCAGGGTTTCACAAATTCCTTCAATTTTGTCCAGGAGACCGGAAAATCGGGTATTTCCGTCCGGCATGACTGCTTCCTGGAGTGGGTTCAGGTGAAGAATCAAAGCATCTGCTCCGATCATATTTACCGCCCGATGGCAGTCCTCCGCACTCAAGCCATAATTCAGCTGCACTGCGCCAAGGTTGGCGAAAAGGAGAACATCGGGCGCAGCCTCTCGAACTTGATATGTTCCAATTAAATCGGGATCTTCCAGGGCAGCCCGCTGCGATCCTACTCCCAGGGGTATCCCTGTTTCCTGAGCAGCCGTCGCCAGGTTGCGGTTGATGGTTCCCGCGTCTTCAGTTCCGCCAGTCATGGAGGATATGAACAGGGGGGCGGCGAGATCTTTACCAAAGAGGGAGAAATCGAGCCTGATATCGTCCAGGTTCAGTTCTGGTAGCGCCTGGTGCGTAAACCGGTAATTTTCCAACCCGGTAGTTAAACCGGAATGAACATTCTGGTCTAAATTTATCCGGATATGGTCTGATTTTCTGCTGCTGGTGGAGGAGCTCTTTTTTGGCATAAAAGGTCCTTATGATGTTGGTATGGTAACAGTCACCCCCCTCGGTGTCAACGTGGGTTTGGTTGGTTTAGTGAACCTTGACATCTCCCTTCATACGGTTACAATACTCACAAACCAGTAAACGAAACGAAAACCCATTTAATCTGTTAACTAAGATATCATTGAATTATTAAGATTGAAGCCAAGGAGGAGCCATCATGGCCGATACATTTGAGCAGGTCAAGAATATAATTATTGAATTACTGGCGGTTGAACCGTCCAAAGTGACAAAAGAAGCTCGTTTCCGCGAGGATCTGGAAGCAGATTCCCTTGACTTAGTGGAGTTAATCATGGAATTTGAGGACGAGTTCGGGGGCGAAATTTCTGATGAAGATGCCCAGAAGATTACCACTGTTGGGGATGCTGTCCAATTCCTGGAAGAAAAAATGTAACTTGAAAACGAAATAATAAGAAAAAGTCTGCCGATTTTGGCAGACTTTTTTTGTTTCCCTTAGAGCAGAGAGGGGATTTCTTCCGGGTGTTTGGCGACTTTCACCCGGGCTTTCTCCAGGGCCTTGATTTTATCTTCTGCCAATCCTGTGCCTCCTTGAACGATGGCGCCCGCATGTCCCATCCGTTTACCTGGAGGGGCGGTGCGGCCGGCAATAAAGGCGACCACTGGCTTAGTGACGTTTTTGGAGATATACTCTGCAGCCTGTTCCTCATCGGTTCCACCAATTTCTCCGATCAGAACAATTTTTTCTGTATCAGGATCTTCCTGAAACATCATTAATGTATCAATAAAATTTGTCCCGTTGATTGGGTCTCCTCCAATTCCAACACAGGTGGATACACCCAATTTGAGATTCTTCAGGGCATACAGGATTTCATAGGTTAGAGTGCCTGAACGGGAGACCACGCCAATATTTCCCGGGATGGCGATGTTACCAGGGATGATTCCAACTTTAGCTTCTGATGGAGTGAGCAGCCCCGGACAGTTTGGACCTACCAGCCTGACATCCTTATTATCTAAATAATTCCTGACCCGCATCATGTCAAGGACCGGCACTCCCTCTGTAATGCAGATGATTAATTGAACACCGGCGTCTGCTGCTTCAAACATGGCATCTGCGGCGAATCTGGCAGGAACAAAAATCACCGAAGTGTTCGCGCCGGTAGCGTCTTTAGCGATTTTTACAGAATCAAAAACGGGGATTTTCCCACCTAAAACCCATTCGCCGCCTTTTCCAGGGGTAACGCCAGCGACAACCCGAGTTCCGTATTCAACCATCTTTTCTGTATGAAATATACCTTCTTGGCCTGTAATTCCTTGAACCAGAAGACGGGTATTCTTGTTTACTAAAATGCTCATTCTTATCTCCGTGGATTCCTGTTTTGTCCCTCTACCTTTTGGCAGCGGCAATAGCCATTTTGGCAGCTTCTGCCAATGTGTCAGCTGTTTCCATTGATGCATCCTTCAGCAATTGACGTCCTTCTGCAGCATTGGTTCCGACCAGTCTGATGATCATGGGGACATCGGTCTTAACTTCCTTAAGCGCCTTCAGGATGCCCATTGCTACCAGGTCGCAGCGGGTAATTCCGCCAAAAATATTAAACAGAACGGCCTCTACGTTGGAATCTGAAAGTATGATCTCCAGGGCTGTAGCGACTTTATCTGAACTTGCTCCCCCGCCAATGTCTAGAAAATTCGCCGGTTCTCCGCCAAATAATTTGATGATATCCATGGTTGTCATGGCCAAACCGGCGCCATTCACCATGCAGCCGATATTACCGCCCAGTTTAATAAATGATAATCCGTGTTCGCGAGCTTGAATCTCTGCTTCTTTATCTACATCCAGGTCCCGGTATTCCTCCAGATCAGGATGGCGAAACAGCGCGTTATCGTCCAGCACCATCTTTCCATCGACTGCTAGAAGCTGACCCTCTCCTGTGACAACCAGGGGGTTGATTTCAGCCAGGGTGGCATCGCTGCCGATATAGGCTTGCCAAAGGCCATGGGCAATTTTCCCGAAAGCTCTCCACTGATCCCGGGCGAGATCAATGCCGGCCGCCAGGTCACGGGATTGGTAACTTTGCAATCCCATCAAGGGATCAATATGGCATTTGATGATCTTTTCTGGTGTTTTGTGGGCGACTTCTTCGATATCGATTCCCCCTTCTGCGGAAGCCATAATTACCGGTTTTCGTGCTGCCCGGTCATTTGTGATGCCCAGGTAGATCTCATCCTTGATGTCTGCCGCCTCGTCCACCAGGACTTTGCGGACTGGTAACCCTTTGATGGTCAGTTTCAGGATATCTTCCGCGTGTTGATAAGCTTCTTTTGGATCCTGGGCAACTTTGATTCCTCCAGCTTTTCCCCGGCCGCCTACCAGAACCTGGGATTTAACAACCACCGCCCCGCCAAGCTTTTCAGCAATCCTCTGCGCTTCCTGGGGTGTTTCAGCTATCTCACCTTTGGGGATCGGAATCCCATACTCTGAAAACCTTCTTTTGGAATAATATTCATGAAGTTTCATATTGTTTTCCGTTCCCATTTATTTTGAGAATAGTCTGAACATCGCGGAGATTATACCATGCAGAGGTAACCCATTATGCCATTGCAAAATGAAAACGTGATGAGCGTCCTGTAAAAGATATGATTAATAATTGAGGAAGAACAGCGATAGAAATTTCAGGGCGGGTTAGACTCTCTTTTTCACCCAGGCCTGAACCAGGGGAAGCCGAAAAGCGAGCAGGATCAGGAGAATACCGGCATAATACCAGGGACGCAAAACGCCCGGCTTAACAGCCAGAATGAAGTGTAGACCTGCCAACGCACCGGCAGCGTAAACAAAACGGTGGAGTTTTTTCCAATTTTTGCCGAGTTTCTTGAGAAAGAAGGTTAGCGAAGTGACTGCCAGCAGTAACAAGATTACACCCGCGGAGAACCCAAACAGGATAAACCTTTTGGTCAAAATGGCTTGGGTGATGGATTGCCAATGAAAACTGTAATCTAGAACGATAAAGACAGAAAAATGAATCGCAGCATAGGAGAAGGCATATAACCCAAGTGGTCTTCTGAGTTTGTGAATCTGGGGCCAATTCAACAGCAGTCGGAGAGGTGAAATGGCCAAAGAAAGGGTCAATAGAATAAAAGCTGTTTTTCCGGTCCGGTGGGTGATTTCTAAAATTGGGTTTGGGCCCAGGTTGTTTTGCCAGAAATCCCACAACCCTACTACGAAGGGGAGTGTTGATCCAATATGAACCAGTGGATGAAGGATTGAACCCAGGGGGCGTTTATAATTTTTCCAGTTTTTAGAAATCTTTTGTGAGATCCATACCTTCATATAGATTTTTTACCTCTAGTTCATATCCATTAAACAACAGGCTTTCCCGACGGGAAATTTCCCCAATCCGGCGTTCCGTGGCTTGTGACCAGCGAGGATGGTCTACTGCAGGATTAACATTAGCATAGAAACCATATTCATTTGGTGCAGATTCCATCCACAGCGAAACAGGCATTTCCGATACCAGATCAATCTTGGTAATGGACTTGATACTCTTAAAACCGTATTTCCAGGGCACTACCAGGCGAACTGGCGCACCGCTCTGAGGGAGCAGATCTTTGCCATACAACCCGGTCGCCAGGATGGACAGATCATGATAAGCCTCATCCAACCGGAGTCCTTCCACGTAAGGCCAAGGGAAATATTTGTTCTTTTGACCGGGAAGTTCCTGGGGATCATAGATGGATTCAAACCGGACATATTTGGCGTCTGACATGGGCTGCACATCTTCTAGCAGCGCAGCAAGCGGAAAGCCCTGCCAGGGGATCACCATCGACCAGCCCTCAACACACCTCATCCGGTAGACCCGTTCTTCCGTAGGATATCGGCGGCGGATCTCGTCAATGGAAATGTTGCCGGGATTCTCCACAAGTCCTCCGATTTGTACTTCCCAGGGAGAAGTTTGGAAATTTTCCGCCAGGCGTTTTACGCCTTCCTTATCCGTCGTGAATTCGTAAAAATTGTTATAACTGATCACATCATCATAAGAGGTTAACGCGTCACCGAACTCGTCCGTTGCGCTTCCTGCTTGTGGCGAAAGACCAGTTTCACCAGCAACTACAGTATTAGTTGGAATATCATTTCCCGGCAGGAAAGGTTTTTCCTGGCAGGCAGCCAGGACAGCTGCGCTAACGCCGACGATACCCAAAGCTTTGATAAATTCCCGCCGGCTGGCATATTGTTTTTCGGGCGTTATTTCAGGTGATGGAATCCTGGTCATATTTTCTCTAATGTCCTTTGTTTTACTAAGTCGTTACGTCGGATGACAAAGTGGAAATATTGTCAAATATATCAGGTATTAGATGTGTTTAAGGGGTAATATCTTACCAAAAAAAACCTCCCTTCTTGTTGAAGGGAGGTTTTTGAATTTTTCCGGGATTAAATTTACGGCGTGGTAGGCAGGAAGTGTAGTAAGCGGTTGTTTTTGGTGTCGCTGACCCAGATTCCGCCCTCTTCATCCGCGCTGAGGCCGGTGGCATAGTTCAAATTTGATAAACCTTCCCCGTTTGTGCCCCAGGTAGAGATTACTTCTCCATCTGGTTCGAAGACCAGGATTCTGGAAAGTTCAGGATCGCTGACGTACAAGTTGCCATCAGCCCCGATTGTCAGGTATGGTTTATTGTCCAGGGATTGACCGTACCAGCCTTCCACATTCCACTTGCTCACAAAATTCTGCGCAATCCCGTTAATGTCCGGCGAGAATACCTGTATCCGCTGATTCCAGGTATCCGCAACATACAAGTTGCCCTGATCATCCAGTGCTAACCCGGAAGGTTCGTCAAATTGTCCGTCACCCATTCCTACATCTCCAAACTCGGCCAGGAATTGGCCATCAAGATCAAAGACAACAATCCGTTTATTGCCTGTGTCAGATACATATACATGTCCGTGTTTGTCTACAACCACGTCTCGGGGACCCCAGAATGAGTCCGGGGTTTCTCGCTGTCCGAATTTTCCCCAACTGGTAACAAACTCTCCCTCCATAGTGA
>CBDVDO010000018.1:0-11991 GCA_965372765.1 uncultured Anaerolineales bacterium | reverse complement strand
TTTTCTTGTCGGCATAGTTCAAGCAGGTTTAAAGTACCGGTTGCATTTGTTTCCATATAAACCCAGGGATTTTCCAGGCTGTCCCGGACACCAGCTCGGGCTGCCAGGTTAATAACAGCATCAAATCCTTGCCCGACAAGTTGGGTGTTTTGAAGGAGACTTCGATCGCTGACATCAAGTTTATAAAATGAAAATCTCGGGAGTTTGCTTAATTCGGCAAGGCGGTACTCTTTCATGCGCACGTCATAGGCATTATTGAGATTATCGACGCCCACAACTTCGGCACCCTGCTCTAAAAGCATTTTCGCAACTACAGAGGCTATGAAACCGGCTGCGCCGGTTAGTAGGTATTTTTTCATGGTTGTTCCCTTCAAGGCTTTTATTTACAAACGGGTTACTTTCGGATCGTCGATCCCGATATCCCCTAAGGCATTTCTGGCATCCATAATACAGCTGGCTTTTTCATAAATTTGCTGGTAGTCATATTGACTGTGGTTGGTAATGATCACAACACAATCAACACTTTCAACTGCTTCCATCAAATCCAGTACACTTTCCAGATCTATATTCTCATGCTTGAGCTTGGGAATATAGGGGTCGTGGTATTTTACCTCCGCCCCATTTTGCTGAAGCAGTCCAATCACATCCAGAGCTGGAGATTCTCTAACATCATCAATATCCGGTTTATAGGCTGCTCCCAGAATCAGTATCCGGCTGTTTTTTAATGCCTTTTGCCCTTCGTTTAATGCTTCACCCACTTTATTGACAACATACCGGGGCATATTGGTATTTATCTCAGAAGCCAGTTCAATAAATCTGGCAGTATAGTTCAGGGATCGCAATTTCCAGGACAGAAAGAGGGGATCGATAGGAATACAGTGACCGCCTAATCCGGGACCGGGGGTAAATTTCATGAAACCAAAAGGTTTTGTTGCTGCCGCATCAATAACTTCCCAAACATTGATGCCCATCCGGTCACACATAATTGCCATTTCATTAACCAAACCGATATTTACCATCCGGTAAGTGTTTTCCAGCAACTTGGTCATTTCAGCTACCTCAGTGGTGGATACGGGAACAACTGTTTCCATTGCACATTCGTAGAAAGCCGAGGCAATTTCTGTACAGGCTGGAGTGATCCCTCCCACTACTTTTGGGGTATTTATTGTGGTCCAATTTTCTCGTCCCGGATCCACTCTCTCGGGAGAAAATGCCAGGAAAAAATTCTCTCCAACCATCAGGTTCCCTGATTCGATTAGTTTAGGAAGAAGCAATTCCCTGGTAGTTCCCGGATACGTTGTGGACTCCAGAACAACCACCATGCCCGGATGAATGTAAGGCGCGATTGATTCAGAAACATCAACAATAAAAGACAAGTCCGGATCCCTGGTTTTCCTTAAAGGTGTCGGGACACAAATACTTACTGCATCTGCCTCAGCAACCACGGAAAAGTCGTCGGTGGCCAACAAGGTTCCTTTGCTGGTCAAGCTTTGGATCACTTCCGTGTCCACATCATCAATATAGCTAATCCCCTGATTTAGCAATGATACTTTCTCGTGATCTGGATCTACACCAGTGACCTTAAATCCGGCTTCAGCGAGTACTGCAGCCAGAGGTAAACCCACATAACCCAAGCCTAATACAACAACCCTGGCTGAGCGGTCAACCAGTTTTTTGTGCAATTCTTTCTTGTGAATCGACATAAATACTCCCACTACTAATTATTGCCCTTAGAACAAACTCAGCTGTTCCACCTGGTCATTATTATTATCTTCGGGCTCTTCAGGTTGATATTCTATCGCTTTTTCAGCTCCCTCAATTAAGGCTGGGAGTTTCGCAAAATCTTCTTCCACGACAGACCTCAAAGATGGACGGTGGAGAGCTGCCGCCGGGTGGAAAAAAGGCACGACCAGCAATCCTTTCACCCGGATTGGCTGTCCATGAATTTCGCTGATCTTCGCCTGGGGAATAAATCTTGCCATGGAAAATCGCCCCAAAGTGACAATTACGCTGGGATTGATAATTTGAATTTGCTGGTCAAGATAAGGTTTACATGCTTTCAACTCTTCCGGCGCTGGATCACGATTTCCCGGCGGTCTGCACTTGACAACATTGGTAATGAAAACATCCTCTCGTTTCATCCCAATTGAGTCTAATAATTCCACCAACAAATCACCAGCAGCCCCGACGAAAGGTCTTCCTTGCATATTTTCATGAAAACCGGGACCTTCTCCAATAAACATGATTTCTGCGTTGGAAGGACCTTCACCCGGCACCCCTTTCTCTCGTGAGTGATTGAGTTCACATTTATTACAGTTGGAAACATCTTCGGCTATTTTTATTAGCGCCTGATCCGGATTCATTCGAAAACATAGCTCCTTTTGTTGGGGGGTTTTATCCCGGGATTGGATCCCCTCTATGTAAATAGGTAGGTGAAAGCGTCAGGATATCATCAACAGTGCCATCCTGCCATCTGTTCCAGGCCAGTTCAGCCAGATATTTCGGGCTTCGAAGGGCCAAAGTAGGACTGGCTGCCTCAATCAAATCGTGATCCTCAACAGCCTGGCGGATTTCTTCATTTATTTCTCCGGTTAAGATGCAAGGCTGATCAATCTTTTTCAGCAGCTCATCGAAGGTGAGATTTTCTACAAGCTCATCCGCTCCCCAGCTCCCGTCCTCAGCCTTATACCACCCGACTGCCAAACGATTCCTACCAGCCTGAAGAACAGCTGCCAGCCTGATGTCCCTCACAGGAACAGCTCTGGCAGTAATATCAAGTGTGGGAATGCCGATCACAGGTAATTGATGGGTATACGCGATGCCTTTGATCAAAGCCATGCCAATTCTAAGTCCAGTAAAAGATCCCGGGCCACTGGCAATCGCCAAAACATGCAAATCCGCGGCAGTCAAACCTGCTCGGAACAAGTTTGACTGAACAGCATTTGCTAATTCTACAGTGTGAAAGCGGCGGGAAATCCAACTTTCTTCACACAAAATTTGGTTTCCATCAAACAGTGCTATCCCCACAGATTGGGTTGAAGTATCCACTGCCAATAACATGTTTATACTCCGTAAATATCTTCCCGTAATCGCTCGAGCAGGTTTTTGTGCCGGTCACCCCGGGCATGAACAATAAAATCTCTCTGTTCATCATTGATAAAGCGCATATTAACCCATAAAAGATCTTCTGGTAACGCTTCTTCAATCCTATCTGCCCATTCCACCAAAAGTGGTCCCTGGTCAAGCATCGCATCAATATCCAGGTCGATAGCTTCTTCAGGACTCACCAATCGAAAGGCGTCCAGGTGAAATAATTGTTTGTGATCCAAACGCCGGTATACATTAACCAAAACATAAGTCGGGCTGGATACTGAATCATAAGATCCCCAACCCGAAGCGATACCCTGAACCAGGGTGGTTTTTCCGGCGCCCAGGTTGCCCTCCAGACCAATAACATCACCTGGCAACAGCATTTCCCCTAACCGCATGCCAATTCGACGGGTCTGTGTAGGACTACGGCTGATGACCTCAAATGAACCTTTCTCAATTACAGCCATTTCAATTTTCCATTAATAGTTATCCGCAGGGTTTCTAAAATTATTTTACCATTCTCTACGGACCAATTATTTTCAGATCAGCCAGGGAGGCAATGAGTTTTTTCTTCCCTACCCCTTCAAAAAAAATATCCACAATTTCATCATCATCCTGGAGGACACTGTTTAACACTAATCCCTCTCCCCATTTGCTATGCTTAATTTTTTGTCCGGGATGATACTGGCTCTCTAGTTTTTCTGTATCAGATGATTCTCTCTGGATATTCTTCCAGGATTTAACAACCTGGGTGCTTTTCCGGGGAGCAGGCGAGTATTGAGGAAGCCCATCCTCCGCTCTTAATTCCGGGGGAACATCCCGATAGTAGCGGGAAGCTTCCATGGGCTCAAAATAGCCGTAGTTATACCGGTTCAATGAATGTAACAAATATAAACGGTCTTTCGCCCTCGTAATGCCCACATAAAACAGCCTTCGTTCTTCTTCCATCGCTTCCGGTTCGTCAAATGACCTTTGATGTGGAATGATTCCTTCGTTTAATCCGATGATTATTACCTGTCTGAATTCCAGACCCTTGGCAGCATGCAGGGTCAATAAAGTCGGAACATCCAGCTTTGAATCCAGCGTATCCTGATCGGACACCAGGGCTATATCTTCCAGGAATGATAATAAACCAACAGTTTGATATTCAGATGCCAATCTTCGCAGCTCAACAACGTTTTCCCATCGGTCGTATCCTTCATCACTGCCATCTTCAAGGTAAGTCCGGTAATCAATACCCGAAAGAATCAGCTCAATAATCTCAACCGGGGGCAGGATTTCAAATACGCCCCTCCATTTAGACAATAAACGCCCAAACCCCATCAGTCGGCTGCCTCCGGCTTTTGAAAACGATTCCAGTTCTGGTGGATTTTCTTCAGCAAGATTGAGAAGCAAGTTTCCCGGGGTAACCTCGTTTTTCTGGGCAACTGTAATTAATTCAGCGAACGTTTTGGTTCCAATCTTGCGGCTGGGAGTATTAATCACCCGGGATAAACTGAATAAATCATCAGGATTGGCTACCAGGCGCAGGAAAGCGATGATATCTTTTACCTCCCTGCGGCCGTAAAACCGCTGGGCTCCGACCAATTTATACGGCAGGTTAGCTGAAAGAAATGCCTCTTCTACCAGGCGAGATTGAGCGTTGGTTCTATACATCACCGCAAAATCGGAAGCGGCTGCCTTTCTTTTAGCGAGTTGCTGAATAATCGTTTCTACCACAAATTGGGCCTGTTCCCGCTCATCGTAGGTTTCCCGGATGGAAATCTTCTCCCCTGCTCCCCGTTCAGTAAAGAGTTTCTTGGGTGTTCGCTGGGTATTACGATCAATGATGGAAGTCGCAGTATCGAGAATGTTCTGTGTGGATCGGTAGTTTTGCTCCAGAAGAATTACTTCTGCATCAGGGAAATCTTCTTTAAACCTGCGGACATTTCTATAATCTGCGCCCCTCCAGCGGTAGATGGATTGATCTGAATCTCCCACAACAAACAAATTCCGATGCCGGGATGCCAGATGTTTCAACATTGTATATTGTGCCATGTTGGTATCCTGAAACTCATCAACCAGAATGAACTGGTACCGGTGGGCATACTTGTCCCTGATGCTGTCATTATCTGACAGTAATATTGCCATCCACAACAACAAATCATCAAAATCAAAAGCATTGCTAGCCAGCAGGATTTTCTGGTACTGTTGATACACTCTGGCAACAACTTCATCACGATAGGTTTGAACCGGAAAATCTTCCGGCAGGAAAAGTTCATTTTTTGCAGCAGAGATTGCCGTATGAACACTTTGAGGCCGGTAGCGTTTTTCGTCCAGATTTTGATCTTTAATTACTTGGCGAACAACTTTCACCTGATCGTCCGCATCAAAAATGACATAGTTGGAATTCACTGGCAGGCTATCGGACTCAATACGGAGGATCCGGGCACACGTCGCATGGAAAGTACCCAGGGTTAAACCATGCGTTTGCTGTCCTATCAACCCGGCAATCCGCTCCCCCATTTCCGATGCAGCCTTGTTTGTAAAGGTAACTGCCATGACATGGTATGGCTCAATTCCCCGTTCTCCAATCAAGTACGCTGCCCGGTGAGTTAAAACACGCGTCTTTCCTGAACCTGGACCTGCGAGTACCAAAACAGGACCGGGAGGGGCTTTGACAGCTTTTACTTGTTGGGGATTCAACGATTTCAAGATATCCATACTGGGCTGATTCTAATGGGTTGCCAGATAAGTGTCAACAACATTGCGGAAATGAGTACCCTGTCGTAAAATTGATTTATGACTTGGGATCTAATTGGACATGAATGGGCAGTCCAACTTCTACGCGGGCATATCATTCAAAACAGCTTACGCCACGCTTATTTAATCACCGGTCCATCCGGTATCGGAAAAAAAAACCTGGCAGTGAGATTCATTCAAGCAATTAACTGCCTGGATCCGGTCGAACCCGGCATTCCCTGCCAAACCTGCCAAACCTGTCAAAGAATTGCCCGAATGGAACATCCTGACCTGTTTCCGGTCAAAGTGGAAGAAGATAGTAATCAGATTAAAATTGATCAAATTCGGGAATTAATCCATCTTTTCTCTCTTACCCCATATATAGCCTCCCGCAAGATAGGATTGCTGATTAATTTCGAACAAGCCAATCCTCAAGCACAGAATGCTTTATTAAAAACCCTGGAAGAGCCTCCCGGGAATTCGATTATGATCCTGACTGCAACAACTGCAAATTCCCTCCTGGCTACAATCACTTCGCGGTGTGAGGAAATCAAACTTAATACGGTACCAATCTCAATTACCAGTAAAGGCTTGGAACAGATCCACGGCATTCCTGCGGATCAGGCAAATTTCCTGGCTCATATATCGGGCGGAAAACCAGAAATTGCCCTCCACTACAACCAGGACCCTGCTTCATTGGAACTCAGGGACACACTGCTCAACGAGCACCGCCAAATCTTGCAAGGCAATTCTGTAGAGCGATTTTCTTATGCATCCAAATATGGAAAAGATTCCCGGATGGTCAAAAAAATCATAGATACCTGGAGTTCCCTCTGGCACGATATTATGCTTCAGTCTGGAAAATCCCAAGCGCCCATACAGAATATTGACCGTTCAAACGAAATCGATCAAATCGTCAACAGAGTTGATCTCAGTACGGCTAAAAATACTCTCAATTTCTTCCGCAGAGCCCACTCCCTGCTGCTCAATAACGCAAATCTAAAGCTAACTTTTGAGGACCTTCTACTGCAGCTGCCCCGATTTGAAAACTTATAATCCAGCAGAACATTCCGTCTGAAAAGGGTACAAGATAGTCCGTGAGCTTCCAACAGTGCAGCAGAATCATGAATATGCTATACTCTGATAAGGATTTAATCGCTTGGCGGCTTAACCCAGACAATTAAATCCTTATCAGTTCTGACACTGCATACAAATCTGAGCGTTAGTTCATCAGCCCACTGATAGAAAATCGCGTTTAATTAACAATAGAAATCTTCCCGAGATCATATCGAATAAAGTTGAATGGATTATTGAAATAAATGAAGATTATTCTCCAGGAATCACGGGAATAGATAAACTAAGTTTACTGTCTTTCCTTACTCGATTTGGGTTAAAATAATATTAATGAGATCCCTTTAATGTCTACAGAAAAGTCATCCAACAAACAGCTACAGACAGAAAATCCCAAAGCTTCCCTGGAGCTTCTTTATCAGGTCAGTAGAGAAATTGCTACGACTCTGGATTTATCTGTTGTCCTGGAACGCGTTCTCTCCCTCTCAATAAACTCTATTGGAGCAATCAGGGGGAGCATTATTATCCTGGATGAACATGAAAATCCTGTAGAATCCGCGATCATCGTCCAGGACCAGGTTATCTACCATACCAATGAACAATTACGCTCTACCCTGGACAATGGCCTCGCCGGCTGGGTGGTCAAAAACCGGGATTCAGTCAGTATCCCTGATACAAGCAACGATGAACGGTGGCTTAGAAAACCAGATGACGAGGAAAGCGCAACTGGCTCAAAATCCGTCGTTGCAGTCCCGATTATGTCCCGGAATGAACTGGTCGGGGTTATGACCCTGGTCCACCCGGATCCAAACCATCTCCAGGAAAGTCATATCGCCCTTGTGCATGCTATCGCAGACCAGGCAGGAATCGCCGTACTAAATGCTCAACTGTACGGTGAAAGCCAACGGCAGACCCGGGTAATGACAGCACTGGCTAACAGCGCAACAGCTATGTCATCCACATTAAATTTGGAAAATGTGCTGCAAAATATACTTGAGGAAATCCGGACTGCCCTCCAGGTTGAAGCAGTCACCCTGTCCTTAATTGATCGAGATGAAGAGTACCTGGAATATAAGGCTGCGAGGCATGATACGATTGATCTTCGATCTACCCTGGTTGGGAAACGGATTAGAATCGGGCAAGGATTCGCCGGTTGGGTTGCCGAATCCGGTTTGGGAGAGATTGTTCCAAATCCTGCTGAAGATAAACGTTTTTTACAAACCAACGCTATTTACCCGGAAATATCCCCCTTTGCTATTGTGGCAGCCCCGATCTTCCTTCATGGCAAAGTAGTAGGCGTTCTAGAAGCAATAAATCCCTACAGCAAGCATTTTGAAAGTGACGCGCTGCAGGTCCTGGCTGGTATTGGGAGTCTTGCCGGCTCCTCAATTCAAAATGCTCAACTATATGAGGACCTGCAAATTACTCACAGCCGCTATCACGACCTGTTTGAGAACAGCATAGATCCGATTATCATCACCGACCTGAAGGGAAATATTATTGAATCAAATATCCAAACCCTAAAAACCAGCAACTATTCCCCGGAAGAGCTTAAAACTATGGCCATCAGCGATCTCCATGAGGTCAACCGAGAAATCGTTGGCGGAGATTATTCAAACTTGCTTGAAGATACATCCAGCAGCTATGAATCCACTCTGACAACAAAGGATAAAATTGATATCCCCATCCAGGTAAATGTTCACCAAATTCAAATCGCTGATCAAACCCGGCTGCAGTGGATCTTGCGGGATATTTCAGAGCGGAAAAATCTGGATCAGCTGCGAGAAGATCTGACATCGATGATTTTTCATGATCTGAGGTCACCCTTATCAAATGTAATTTCAAGCCTTGATGTCATCCAGGCCTCTATGCCTGAAAGCGCAGACCCAGAAATTTACTCCCTGTTTGAAATAGCCAACCGGTCAACTCTCCGAATCCAGCGCCTCACGAAATCATTACTGGATATCAACCGGTTAGAAAGCGGCCAACCTATTACTAAAAAAGAATTTATCGACCCTGAAGAGCTGATAAATTTTGCCAAAGAGGCCTTAATCACCCAGGCAAATGCCAAGAAACAAACAGTCAACATTGACATCGCCTCGGATATTCCCCAGATCAATGCAGACAGGGATATGTTGGAACGAGTGTTAATTAACCTGTTCCAGAACGCAATTAAGTTCACTCCCACAAAAGGGCAGATCGAATTTGGAGTAAAGATTGATGACAAGGTCACTCTTTTTTGGGTCCTGGATTCCGGATCAGGTGTCGATCCCGATTACATTGACCGCATTTTTGATAAATATACCCGGATTAACCCGGATGAGAGAATCAAGGGGTTAGGATTAGGGTTGGCATTCTGCAGGTTAGCAGTTGAAGGTCATGGGGGACAAATCTGGGTTGAAAATCTTCCCGAAGGCGGAGCCATCTTTTCTTTTACAATTCCAACTGCCGAATAATCATAGGTATTGATAAAGATTCTTCTGCATAATCAAAAGTCGAAGGAGAACGAATGCACGAAATCAAACCCGGGATTTATTACGAGGATACTTATCCAGGACCAACCATAGGAGCTATCCTGCTTCCCCGGGGCATGATATTCATTGATGCGCCTTTACGTCCAGAGGATGGTCACCGCTGGAAATCAAATTTACTGAATCGCAGCCAGGGAACAATCCACAAAATAGTGGTCTGCCTTGATGATCATCCGGACAGAACTATTGGGGCGAACAGTTTGGATTGTCCCATTGTGACCCACAGGGACGCTGCTATGACATTGAAAGAGCAGTCTGCGGTTTTTCGCGGTCAGCTTCCGGAAAGCGGAGCTATTTGGGAAAAATATCCTGAAACTTCCGGACTTCAATGGGTCAGTCCAGACATTACATTTTCAGAGCGAATGCAGTTTCACTGGGCAGATGATGCTGTTCTGATTGAACACCATCCCGGTCCGAGACCCGGATCAAGCTGGGTGATTATCCCCTCCGAGAAAGTTGTCTTTATCGGAGACGCCGCATCCGTCACAGGACCTCCCTTCTTGGGGAAAGCCCATTTACCTACCTGGGTTGACACTCTGGATATTTTATTAAAAGCAAAATACAAAGATTATCAAATCATCAGCGGCCGGGGAGGCCCGGTCACTCTAGATAATATCCGGGAACTGAAAAAATCCTTCCGGAAAATCCACCGCCGGATAGACAAGCTGGCCAACCGCCGGGCATCTGCAGATGATGTTGGTAATCTGGCGGGAAAATTCATGGATGAATTTTCTTTTCTAAAAAGGGACCGTGAATTTTTCCTCCAACGCTTACGCCACGGATTATCTCAGTATTACATCAGGAATTATTTTCCCCAAACCGATGAAACCGGGAAAAAAATCTTCTGAGTGTGTCTCTTAATCAAAATCTGCACAGCAGACATCCCACATGAGTGATTCCCAGCAGAACCCCGATCAAGGTTATCTTCCACTTTTCCATACCATCCGGGGAGAAATAGTTGAATCTATACATTACGGGGCGATCGCTATTGTTGATCCTTCCGGTAAACTCTTCGCCTGGCACGGCAATCCGGAAGCGGTTAGTTTCCTGAGGTCCTCAGCAAAACCGTTCCAGTCCCTGCCTCTGGTCGAAATGGGCGGGTTGGAAACTTTTCAAATTACTCAAAAAGAGTTAGCGATAACTTGCGCATCACACTCCGGAACTGATCAACATCTAAAAATAATCCACGGACTTCAACAAAAAATCGGCATCTCCGAAGAAGATTTATTATGCTGCACCCACCAGCCATTCGATTCTAGTACCCGTGCACTGTTGAGAGATCGGGGAGAACAACCCTCCCAAAATCGCCATAATTGCTCTGGAAAACATAGCGGCATGTTAGCACAGGCGAAATTATTACAGGCTGATCTGGATAATTATCCAGAAATTGAACATCCTATCCAGCAGCAAATCCAGTCGGTGATTGCCGAGATGTGCTGCATTGAACCCTCCAGCCTCCAGATAGGCAGGGATGGCTGTTCAGTCCCCGCTTTTGCTATGCCCTTGTACCACGCCGCCTGGGGCTGGGCCCGTCTGGTAAATCCAGATGGGTTGTCTGAAAAACGGATAAATGCTTGTAAAATGATAACTTCAGCCATGGCAGCCCATCCCTTTTTAATAGCGGGTCCTGGTCGGCTGGATACCCGATTGATGAAAATCGCAGCGGGGAAAATTATCTCCAAAGCTGGCGCGGAAGCATTCCAGTCTGCAGGTATCCTGGAGAACGCTATCTATCCTGGATCGCCAGCTCTGGGTATCGCCCTTAAAATTTCCGATGGAGATCAAGGCAAACGCGCCAGAAGTGCCGTTTTTATTGAAATCTTAAACCAGCTGGAAATATTGTCGGCCAACCAGATGAAGGAACTGGTAGATATCGGACCAATCCTTACTAACCGCAATCTATGTGATCTCGTAACCGGAGTCGCAAAACCCTGTTTTCAATTACAATACAGCTAAACTATGAATGGAAAACAGCTTGCGTCCAATACACATCAGCTATTGGGAGCCAAGTACGGCCTTCCAACCTGGCGCCCTCACCTCTCTCCTGTTGGCGAACTTGTCTCTACCATCCTATCCCAGAACACCAATGATCAAAATCGAGACCGTGCTTATGACACCCTCAGGATGAACTTTCCAACCTGGGAAGAGGTCAGGGATTCCCCGGAAAATCTACTTGCCGAATCGATCAAAACCGCAGGATTGGCCAATCAAAAAGGACCTGCAATCCAAAATGCACTGAGGGTCATTACCAAAGAAAGGGGGGAAATCGAGCTGGAATTTTTAAGGTCAAAACCCAGCCAGGAAGCTTCTTTATGGTTAACTAATTTAAAGGGAATCGGTCCCAAAACCGCAGCTATTGTACTTTTATTCTCCCTGGATATGCCAGCATTTCCAGTTGATACACACGTGTACCGGGTTACAGGAAGGATCGGGATACGGCCTGACAAGATGACCGTAACCAAAGCACATACCTATCTTGCCGAGCAATTTTCACCAGATACCTATTATGCAATCCATCTGAACTTGATCAAGCTGGGACGGGAAATATGCAAAGCGCGCCAACCTCTCTGTCAAGACT
>CBDVDO010000017.1:0-12297 GCA_965372765.1 uncultured Anaerolineales bacterium | reverse complement strand
AGCAGCAGCACGGTTCCTCCGGGCTTTTTGGCAGCATTCCAGGCGGCATGAATGCCTTTTCCTGACTGGTAGAGATTTATACCTAGTACTCCCATAGTCACAATAACCAGATCTGCCAGCTGATCCACCTTGATTACCCGGCGGTGGAACAGGATTTCCTGGGCCATATCATGCAGAGTTAGAATATCCCCGGCATTAAGCAGGGTAATTTCGCCATGATCCATTATTGCATCAATGCAGAAGACCGCTGTATATTTTTGAACTAATTCAGCCATCTCTTTCATGTCAGAGATGACCGGATTCTCTTTTGTGTTTCCCATCCGGCAGGCTGGTGTAAATCCCAGCTCTTTGTCAAACATCCGGGTATGATTTGTGTTTGTTGTAATTCGGCCTGATATACCAGGGAAGAGTTGTTTGACAGTACCTGCGACTCCAGCAAAATAATGGTACTCCGAGTCTGTAACTGGAATGATCAGGCAAGCGTCAATGGCATTCTGGTTAATGGTGATCGGGGTGTCTCTTTTTGAGATACCTAAATCAGCCAGATTCTCCTGGTCGTTGTGAATCAGGATTTGGTCCTGAAAATCAAGAAAGACTTCATCACCCAGGATTCTTCCTCTGGTTTCCTCTTCAGTTGGGGGACGGTGTGTTCCGCTGGAAATCAAAATCCTCAAATCGTTTTTTTCCACCCCGCAGCTGGTGATCAAGTAGTTCAGGAGAAGGGGGAAAATGATTTTTGTGTGAATATTGGGTCGGGTATTATCATCCGCCAGGACCAAGATTTTTTTCCCAGAGCCGGTATAGTGTTTTTGAACCAGATCTTTGAGTGGGGGACTGTTGGTCGGGTTTTCGAGAACCTCAATCAGGTTTTTTTCAAGGGAGGTGATTTGTGAAACTACCTTGGGTGATTCAATAACCTGGATATTCCCCCGTCCTTTGGGAATAAATTGACTGATGGTCTGGTCCCCGTAATCAATACTGATATCATGATAGGTCATATCTTTCCTTGATGTTGGATAAGGGTCACTTCTATTAAAATCTTACTATATCGAATAACCAGCTGAAGGGCAAGGTAATAATCAAAAAACCATCAAAACATTCTATTCCCTTATACTAATCTAGACTAAATTTTGAGTTGAGAGGTTCAATTAGAAGGAAACCTGGCTGCGATTGTAAGCTAAAAGAGATAATCCTTTGATTGGGGATTCAAACTCAAAGCCAATTTCTCGGCTTTTTGTAAATCTTCTGGTGTGTTTAGATTCAAAAACGTATACTTGGAAGAGGTAATTTTCCAGGTTTCTTCTGGTCCCAGGATTAGAATTTCAGCTTGATCAAACCAGGAATTCACCCGCCACATATCCTGGTCAATTGCTTTTTTAACCAGGGGTAGAGAGGTGTCCCGGCGGTAAACCGCATGGAGTGGTTCGAGGCCTTTCTCCGTACTGGGGATCACTGCTTCGGCATCTGAAGACAAAAGAGTTTTCATTAGATAAGCCATTAACGGGGGGCTGGCGAAAGGCAGATCGGCGGCGATTACTCCCACAAGGGGGTTTTTTGATATTGACAGAGCTGTATATAATCCTCCCAGCGCGCCGCGGTCAGGAATTATGTCTTTATAGAGCGGTACAGCCAGGTCTTCGTAACTGGAAAAATCATTGGTGATCACCAGTAATTCTTCTCCCAGGTCCGAGAACCGGTCTCGCAGTCTTTTTATTAAGGGGATTCCCAGGAATGGAAGCAAAGCTTTGTCTTTTCCCATTCGGGTGGATTTACCTCCGGCCTGAAGCACGATTGTAATCATATTCAGATTATAATTAACTATATGAGTTTCCTGGCTATCCATTTTGACTAATTTCCAGAATTCTTGGGAAAGGAAAATTGAATGAGTTTAGTTGAAGAGCTTGACCGATTAACCCGGCCGGGTGATTTGGTGGAGAAAATGGATGACAGCGCTGTGCGCTGTCTGGCTTGTGCTCACACCTGTCTCATCCGGGAGGGACAGCGCGGTGTGTGTAAAATCCGGTTTAACCGGGGGGGCAAGCTGCAAGTTCCCTGGGGCTATGTTTCCTCGATTCAGGTTGATCCTATCGAAAAGAAACCTTTTTACCATTTCTTGGCTGGTTCTGATGCGCTGACTTTTGGTATGCTGGGCTGCAATCTTCAATGTGACTACTGTCAAAATTGGCTTACTTCCCAGGCTTTACGGGAAAAAGACACAGAACGGCTCTCCGGGATTATCCGCAAGCTTTCCAGTGATGAAATAGTTGAATATGGAATACAATATGGCGCTGATGTAGTGGCTTCCTCCTATAATGAACCCCTCATTTCCTCGGAATGGGCCAGGGATATATTTATCAAAGCCGGTCAGGCTGGGTTAAAACAGGTTTATGTATCCAACGGTTTTGCTACTCAGGATGTTCTTGATTACCTGGAACCTGTTACCCAAGGCTTTAAAGTGGATTTAAAGACCATGCAGGATGATCACTACCGCGACTTGGGCGGCCGACTGCAGCCTGTGCTGGACAGCATCCAATATGCCCATCAGCTGGGTTTGTGGGTAGAGATTGTCACCCTGATTGTTCCTGGATTTAATGATTCTCCCGGAGAGCTGTCTGATATTGCCGGGTTTATCCAGTCTGTTTCACCTAATATTCCCTGGCATGTCACAGCATTCCGGCCGGATTATAAAATGACAGATAAGCCGAGGACGTCCGCAGCTCAACTTCTTACCGCTGTGGATATCGGAAAAAAACAAGGGCTAAATTATATATATGCCGGGAATATGCCCGGCAGTGTCGGTGAGTATGAGAACACTATTTGTCATAACTGCCAGTCCAGTTTGATTGACCGTCGTGGATACTTGATCCGGAAGTACCGGATTACCGCGGAGGGAACATGTCCGGATTGCGGAACCAGGATACCCGGTGTGTGGACTGAACACCCGGAGCGGATCAACACAGCAGGACCCGGCTTTCCCAGGATGATTTGATATCTAAACGAGGCAGGGGGGAATTCTTTGTCCGATTTCCACTTCTGCTAATCAAAATAGCTTGCCTAAAGGTCAATTGCTTTGTAGCTGAGGGGCAGCTGAATAAGCCTTATTTCCGGGATATTTGTATGCGCAATACATGTTTATCTATTCCCCCAAAGTTGTATTTGTAGGCTTCGTCTCCCCGCATAAAATCAAGTTCTGTTCTGCCTGCTTCTATACTCCAGTGGATAATTTTGCTTAATAATACCCAACCGGGGGAAATATTCTCAAACATAGGGTTTATCCCCGAATTGTATACCCAGATTTTCCCATTGTAGTCAAAGTTCAGATAACCTGCTGCTTTGATATCACCGACAGTTAGGAATGCCAGCTGAAGCCATCCAGCCAGAAAGGCTTCCCGGGCTGAAGATTTTATCTGGGTGATCATTCTTTCGGTCAGGAATGACTCTTTTTCAGGGTTGTGCGCCATTAATTCCAGGAAACTATCCAGCTCTTGATCCAGCTGTTCTTCATCCTCAACGATATACCAATTCACAGGGAGAAAGTAGTTATCTGCCCTTCTATTTTTACGTTTAATTTCATGCCGGTAGCGGTCATCCAGTTGATTTCGATAATCTTCCCAGCTGCCTGGTAAGCTGAGGAAGGGAGCCGGCTGCAGCACTTCCTGCTTAATAAACCACCCATTAGTTTTTGCCGCCTGATGAAGTAATGATATTGTAGGAGAATCTTCCGGAAGATTGAATAAATCCAGAACCTGCCAGTCAGGGCTCTCGGCAGACTGAAAAAATCCAAATAGCTCATTTACGAAACCAGCTAATTTGTCTGGCCCTGCGATCAGATCCAGGTAATCAGATATTTGATGACTGCCCAGAAACAATATCCGCTGATTTTCGAGAAAAAAGGGAGCAATTCCCTGGAGGAGATTCGTTTGATCGCGGCTGGCGAGGATTAACAATTCCCCCCCTTCCCATTCCCCCCCACCCAGTGTAGACCACCAGCTGGTGAGATATTCGTGCCTCAGGAACGGCACATGACTTGCACTTTTTATCAGATGCGCGTTCCATTCATTTTTTAGGTTATGAAAATCACTTTCGGACTGAATGATTTCTATGGTCATTAATTTTCCTCTGAACACCAGAGCTGGTTTCGAAACCCATTTTACCAGTATAATAAAAGCAGGTACTGATCTCACCCGGGATATGTGACTATGGCTATCAAGTTTAATCTAAATATACTGCCGATTTTCCAGCAGGCGGGGAAAACTGTATCGGCGCTGCCGGGATTATTTATTGCTTCTCCACCCCGGCGTTCCTCAAGAAGACGATCTCAGGAACGGTTAATCTTACACCTCAAGATTGAGGGCAATGCCCCTTTGTCTGAGACTGCCCAACAGCAGCTGCTTGCGAAATTGGCAGAAGTGTATTTCCAAACGGAAGGATCTACAACTTCAGCTTTACGCAATGTGACCGATGTTTTGAATAAATATCTCCTGGACCGCAACTACAGGGCTGCCTCCCGGGGACTAAAAGGGTTGGGATACCTCACCCAAATCGTATTAAGGGAAGATCGGATATTATATGCCCAGTGCGGTCCCACGTATATTTATGTCATAACTCAGGACCAGGTAAAGGATTTACATGATCCTGACCTGTCTGGAACCGGTTTGGGAGTGGGGAAAGCATTTAAAGTGCGCTACCATCAAGAAAATATTCAGCAAAACCAGCTGATAATTATTACACCAAAACCACCTGAGACCTGGACAACAAGCGTTTTTAAGAACCTGCCGAGAATGAAACTCAGCGCTCTTGTCCAGCGACTGCTCCACAAGATAGAAGATAACCTGGAGGCAGTTCTTCTGTTTCCTGTAGATGGGAATGGGGAAGTAAATGTCCTGAAGCCTAATTGGGAATTGGGCGCTGAGGCGATTAAGCTGCCAGAATTGGATCTGGAACCAGAACCCGAGGTAGTGAGGGAACCTGAAAAAGCCCAGAAACATCCAATTCCTTCCATCCAGATAGCTGAAGAAATGATTTCTGAACCCGGACCAACTACTCCGCCCGTAGAGGATGGCCTGACTGTTGACATTCCGGAAATCTACCGGAGAGAGTCCCCTGATCAGACAGGATTATCAAATCGGTTGGCTTCTGGACTTGCTCCGGTTATTAAGAACATCACCGAATCAACCGTTTGGTCTGTCCTATCTTCAGCTGCCTCATCTACAGGTGGATTATTCAAGGGAGCTTGGAGATGGATTCTTTCCCTGATTGGAAGAATGCTGCCTGATGAACAGATGTTGGATTTACCTTCCTGGACGTTAAGTTTAATTGCAATCCTGGTCCCCTTGGTTATGGTTGTCTTCGGAAGTGTCTTTTATATCAAACGGGGAAGAAATCACCTTTATCAAACCCATTTTGCAGAGGCGCAATCCTTATTGACAATGGCTGAATATCAAGATGATCCTGCTGAATATTATCAATCTATCGCAGGCGCGATGAATGAGATCCAATTAGCGAGAAGTTATCAGCAAACTGAGGAAATTGAAGAGCTTTTCCAGGACATCAGGCGGGAATTGGATATCTTGGATCACATCACCCGCTTAAATTACAAACCGCTGTTCAGCAGGGGTTTGGGTGTGGATGTTACTATTTCCAAGATTGTTGTTACACCCTGGAATGACCTCTATATGTTAAATGAGGACCTGGGCACAGTGATTTGGGCCCAATCAAATCCGGATGGATATCAGGTTGTGAGCGAATTCAACTGCGGCCCGATTGATGGACATGTTTCAGTCGGTCCCCTGGTGGATATCGTTCCCCTGCCGACATCCCAGGAGGATCAGGCCACAATTTTGGGAATTGACCAAAATTACACCATGATCTTTTGTTATGCAGATCTGAGTGAAATACCGGTGATATTTGAGGATACTTCTTACACTTTGGGTCGAGGACCGGTTAAGGCTATTGCCATGTCCAGCAGTACGCCATATAACTTGTATATCCTTGATCCAGAAAAACGCGCCATCTGGATTGAGTATCAAAACCAGAATTATCATGAAGGATCTGAGTACTTTGGCGCGATAGATTCCCCTGAGATGGCTGATGCTCTTGAATTGGCAACCAACGGCAGTGAGTTGTATATCCTGCACACTGATGGATATATCACCAAATGCGTGACTGAAAGACCTGATTCTAATCCTCTCTGTACAACACCGTTTGAGTATACCGATCTCAGAGAAGGTCATGAATCAGGAGCGTTCATCACTGGTGCAAACTTTAATTCATTTGCCATTAAAAGCTCACCAGGTATGGCTATTTATATACTGGACTCAGAAGAACAGGCTTTATACCGCTTCAGCACGCAGTTGGAATTTCAGGAACAATTCCTCCCTATGGAGGGAATTATCACCGGGCCAGTAACAGCATTCACGATTACTATGAGTGATCGGGTTTTCCTGGCAGTAGATGACCAGGTGTACACTGCTCAGTTAATTCCCTGAACTAAATACAAGGAAAATAAAACAGACTGATATTGAATAATCAGCCTGGTTTTGTTTGAAATAAAAAAATCCGTACTCCTTGGAGGAGTACGGATTTTATCTATTATGAATTTTCCTCTTCAAATAACTCTTCTCCAGGGGGTTGGAGCAGCACAACTGTGATATTGTCGTGTCCACCCCGCAGATTTGCCAGATCCACCAATTTTTGCAGTTGTTCATCGTGAGTGCCGCCCCCCTGAAGGATGTCAAGAATTTCCTCGTCCGCGACCAGGTCAGAAAGACCATCCGAGCAGAGCAGAATCTGGTCCAACGGCAGTAAAGGCAGTCCTTGATTTGCTTTCGCCTGCTCCAGGTTCTCATTGTCTGCCAAATACAAACGGAGATCTGGTTTAATGGGATCAGAAGAACCAAGATAGCTGCGGATTAAATGTCTGCGGGGATGGCCGCGGGCTTCCTCGGAGTTAATAACACCTACATCTAACGCCTCTTGTACCCAGGTATGATCGATGTTCAACTGGCGGATAATATTATCCCTGATCAGGTAGATTCTTGAATCACCCAGGGTCGCAATGTAAAGTGCGGTATCGATGATCAGGGCGCATGCTACCGTTGAGCCCATTCCTTTTTCTTCATCATTTTCAGCTGCTTCTGAGGTAATGCTGTGATTGGCTTCCAGGAGAGCGCTTTTGAGTACCCACTGGGGGTCACTCACCTCGCTTTCTGCAACGGTGCTTATGATCGTTTCAACAGCAATTCTGGAGGCGACCTCACCAGCTTTATGACCACCGATTCCATCAGCTACTACAGTAATCAAGACAGGTGTGTCATCATTATCGCTAATAGTAAATGAAGCAATCTGATAGGAATCTTCATTTAACCTGCCCAGGCTGCCTGGGTCTGTTATGGCTGCTGTATCGAGGTGATTTTGATTACTCGGGATCAAGTTGTTTTCTCCTCGGAGAAAGGCAAGTAACTTGCCTTGTCCATTAGCTGATATCGGAATCCAGCTTCTCCGATGTGTATGATATCACCATCTTTGAGCGGATGGGGTTTGTTGGGTAAAATTTGTTTGTAATTGATCCAGGTACCTGCGGGAGATCCTTCGTCTGTAATAACGAATTCTCCGTCCGGTAGAATAGTAACGCGGGCGTGCTGTTTTGCCACAGAGGGATGAGGGATATTGATAATTCCTGGGGAAGAATCATTTCCCAGGATGATATCGTCTTCCCATCCCCGGATTGGTACAGGCACCTGCTGCTGAAGTACATCGCTGATAGGAACCAAGCGGAAAGATTTTCGCTTTTTGGTTTCGGGAGTGTATGGGCTGCCTGAGCCGCCGACAACCTCCCCGTTTTGGTTGATTTTCTTAAGTTGAGAAGTGTTATTTTGCCCCTGGCCTTCATTCCTGAAAAACCGGTTTAGGCCAAATTTAAATTCTGGCTTGATAGTCCCTCTTGAAATTAATATAAACAACAGCATACCCAGGATAAGTACCAGTGCCAGTCCGGTAAAAGCTGGGGCATTATCAGCCAAAATTGTGCTGATGGATGGAGGAGGTATGTCTATGATAACCTCAACTGGGGTTTGGATGCTTTGTTTGCTGAGACCAAGCAGATCTACTGCTTCAATTGTGAGGTAGTGGACAGCACTGTTCTCATAACCGCTGAGATCCCATACAAAATGATCATAAGGCTCCGTTGTTAATCTGGAAACAACTTCCCCATCAACCCGGAAGATGACTTCTTCAAGCTCCCGAGGATGACGATCGGGAAACTCAACGATCAGGCCAAGTGTAATTGATCCGGGTTCAAAGTCAGCTGTGGAAGAAGTGTCACTTCCGGTTTGAACCATCTTTCGGGTAATAATCCGGGGTGGGGAGATGAATATGGGATTTGGGGGTTGTACATCCAGGAAAAACTCTTTTTGCCCTTCACTCTCACCCAAATCAGAAGAAATTGTTAACTCTAGAGTATGGGAACCTGAGGTAACAATTTGAGATTGATAATTAATCAAATAGGTGCTGCGCAAAGGAGCAAATAAGCTGACAAAGTCAGGAAGGGGTTCATCCCCGGAGAAGGTAGAGAAAGTCCCATTTGTTTCTGTGGTTAAGTTTTTTAGTACTTCCGCGCCAGTTGAGGTAAAGAAAGCCGGCGAAGATACCAGGATTGTATAAACCATCACCTGGCTGTCTCTTGCTCTTGAGACCAGACTTTCAATAGCCGCAGCCCCTGCCGGAGTAGTGGGAGGTGTGAACAGCAGTACAACCCGCTTCATTCCCAGCTGATCAACAGGATCCGAGGCAATCTCAATTGCTCTTGCCAGAACATTAAAATCAGGTTCAGTTTCCCTTAGATCCGGTGAATACTCTTCCAAGGCAGTGATAAACTCCTCTTTATTGTCCAGATGGGTCAACTCAATACCATCATTGGTAATTAAGCTCAAATCATCCGGAGAGGATGGGGGAGTCTGATTTGCCCAGTCTAGAAGGGCTTCTGTTATGTAATTAAACCGTGATTTCCCGCTGATGTCTTGGATTGCAAACGGAGCTGAAATATTTAATGCCATAACCAGTTGAATACCCGGTGTAAGGGCTTTAAAATCCAGGAATTCTTGTTCAACCCCATCTTCCTTCAGTCTAACTTGATCTTCAAGCAAATCCGTAATCACACTTCCGTCCCTCTCGGTGGTATCGAAGTACACTGTCATGAGGGGGAATTCGGAAGTATCAGGAGGGGAAATATCCACTACTCTGCCAGCCTGTGCACCCGCAGTAACTGTGGTGTTCAGTAAGATAATCCAGATTAAAACCGCTCTTAGATAGTTCTTTTTTGGCTGTGTTTTTAGCATAATTAGTCTAAGCCATTGTACCAAAACATGGGTAAAAAACAGCTTACCGTTTTTTTAGGGGTTCTGGATGCTCCTGGAACGGACCAAAGGATAATTAATGTAGGGTGTGATAGAATTTGTTGTGTTGAAAACAAAGACAATTTTATTGAGAAATCTGATATTTATTATCCATGACTGAGTTTATTCTGGCATCAAAATCACCCAGGCGGCAGATGCTGCTCCGCAACCTGATTAATCATTTTATCGTTATGGAAACGGATATTGATGAGACCATACAGTCAGGGGAAAATCCTTCCGATTTTGTGCTCAGATTAGCGTCAGAAAAGGCGTTTGCTGCCGGAAAAAAACTGGAAGAGAGTGCCCTTCAGGAAGTGATCGTAATTGCCGCCGATACAATTGTTGTTGATAGGGAAAAGGTACTCGGGAAACCGATCGACGCGGAAGATGCAATAAATATCTTGGAACGGCTGAAAAACAGGACTCACCAGGTTTTATCCGGGATAGCGGTATATCAACTTGAAACAAGGAAAATCCGATCCAGAATGGTTCTTACAGAAGTAAGAATGAGAAACTATACTGAAACAGAGGTTCAGGAATATGTAAACAGCGGTGATCCTTTTGATAAAGCGGGTGCTTATGCCATCCAGAACGACTCGTTTAATCCGGCGCCGGATTTTAATGGATGTTTCGCCAATGTGATGGGTTTGCCGCTATGTCACCTTTCGTTGTTGTTGAGAAAGGAGACCCTGGAAACAGATTTGAGGGTAGCAGACCGCTGTCAGGAATCGATCCATTATCGGTGCCCGGTTTATTCCCAAATACTAACCGGAGAGAACGGACAATAGATAAAGAGTAATTTGATATGAAAAAAAGATTAATAATTTTATTTCTCCTGGTACTGCTTGCGGGGTGTAATAAATCAAGTCCCGAAGCTACTCAAACAGAAGAATTTACTCCCACCCCTGGTTTGGCAACACCTGTAGTGCAAACAACCCAAACCCCCGATGTTGAAACATCTGCTGTGGATTACCTGAACAATTGGAAGGATAGTGATTTTCAGGCTATGTATGAGTTGTTGAATCCTGCGAGCCAAGCTGTGATCAGTGAAGAAGAATTTTCGCAACTGTACCATGATTTTGCTGTGGAACTTGCTTTGGAAACTCTGGATTATCGGATTTTATCTTCCTTTATTGACCCTACCCAAGCTCAGGTTGCGGTATCTGTCGACTATAAGAGCCGGCTGATCGAAGGGCTCTCCAGGGAAATTATCCTTATGCTCACCCTGGCAGATGGAGAGTGGAAAATTGAGTGGTCAAAAGCTCTTATCTTCCCGGAACTAGCAGGTGAGAATCAACTGCAGCTTACTAGAATTGTTCCCTCCCGGGGAAATATTTATGACCGGAACGGCAGTGTGATCGTGGCCTACTCGGAAGCTGTTTCTCTGGGCATCACACCTTCACAAATTAAACCCAAGCAAGAAGAAAATTTACTGAATGAATTGGACCGGGATCTTGATATACCGTGGCAAGTCATTGCTGCCATGTATGAAGACTTTCCCCCTGATGTAGATTGGTACATCCCGCTGGGTGCAATTTCGATGGATACAATTGAAGGGCGGTTGGGAATCCTTCAATCTTATACAACTACAGGTCTTTTACTCAGAACTTTTGAGGGACGGTATTATTTTAGCGGTGGAGTTGCGCCGCAGTCTACAGGTTATGTGCGCTGGATCCAGGAAGCTGAAGAAGATGACTACAGGATCCTTGGTTATTCCAGGGATGAAAAAGTTGGCGGACAGGGCTTGGAAAGATGGGGAGAATCCTACCTGAGCGGGGACAGGGGAGGGATTCTCTACGTGGTGGACCCAGAAGGTGAGATTCTATCCCAGCTGGCACGATCAGAAGCAGGGCCAGCATCAGAAATCTACACTACAATCGAAAAAGAATTCCAGCTGGATGTGCAAAAAGCCTTGTATGGTTATAACGGTGCAATTGTGGTCATGGAATTGGATACTGGACGCGTTTTAGCTATGGTATCCAATCCGCACTTTGACCCCAATGCCTTTAATTCCAACTATTTCAACTCCAATTTGCTGCTGCAGGAATACTACAAAACGGATCAGAAAACACCCTTCCTGAACCGGGCTACTCAGGGTTTGTATCCCCTCGGATCTGTGTTTAAGATTATTACCATGGCAGCAGGCCTGGAAAGCGGTGAATACCAGGCGGGCGATATATATGACTGCGGCTATTATTTTGAGGAACTGGGTGGAGTGACCTTGACCGATTGGACATATGATCACTTTCTTGAAGATAATAAAACACCTCCCAGCGGGGTTTTAACTCTCACCGAGGGATTAATGCGTTCCTGCAACCCTTATTTCTGGCATATCGGATTGGATTTATACCGGAAAGGGCTTACGGATGCGGTGTCTGAAATGGCGAAAGGTTTTGGCCTGGGTTCGCTGACAGGGATCGGGACGATTGAAGAAGAAGCCGGGAATATTCCTGTTCCGCAATCTGAGCTAGATGCCACAAATTTAGCGATAGGCCAGGGAGATACCCTGGTAACTCCCCTCCAGGTTGCTCAATTTATAGCTGCCATTGGTAATGGAGGCACTATCTATAGACCTCAATTCGTGGAGAGCATCAGAACCTCGGGAGGAGAAGAGATCTTTTCCTTTGAGCCCCAGGCAGTGAGTGAACTGCCAATCAGCAGCAGTAACCTGAACATCATTAAAAATGCCATGATTCAAGTGGTTGATAATCCCCGGGGTACAGCTTGGCACCGTTTCAAGGGATTCAATATACCAGTGGCTGGAAAAACAGGCACTGCAGAATCCGGCTCGGGAGAATCCCATGCCTGGTTTGCCGGGTACACAAATAATCAAAGTGAACATAAACCGGATATTGCCATTGTGGTGATTGCAGAAAATGCTGGAGAAGGGTCGGAGGTGGCGGCC
>CBDVDO010000016.1:0-12366 GCA_965372765.1 uncultured Anaerolineales bacterium | reverse complement strand
GCAAGTATTCAAAGATTCTTGTTAGTCCTGCCCGGTATCCTCACCCTCATGTTGCGTAAGTTCCGGATACACTCCTGCGACAGCTTTTGCAACTGATTTCCAGCTGAAATTTTCCTCTACGTAGGGACGGGCATTTTTTCTGAGAGCTATATTGGTGTCCGGCTCGTCTTTTAATATTTTGATTTTTTCTGCCAATTGGTCTGCGTTTCTGGGTTCAAATAAAGCGCCAACGGTATTTTCTTTCACCGTAGATTTGAGACCTCCAACCCGGGAAGCGATGACACTGCTGCCGCAAGCCATAGCTTCGATAGCAGTCATGCCAAACGGTTCGTAATAGGAGGGAATTACAGTAACATCAGCCGCGCTGGAATACTTAGATAACTGGTCTTGAGGTTTCCCTCCGGTGAAGGTGACTTGCTTTTCAATCCCGTACTCATCAATCTGGGACATATAATCTCGATACGGTTCTTCAGAAAGTTCTTTCCAGCTGAGGAATGGTTTATCAGTTGGCGGACCACCCACAATTACAGCCTGGATCTGGGGATCATTAGCAAGGTAGATCGATTTCAGAAGGGTGTCGATACCTTTCCTTTCTTCCAGTCGTCCCACATACGTGATCAGGAAATCATCGATAGAAAATGCAATATCGGTTCTGGATTCCTCCTGGGGCAGGGGCTGGAATAAGTCGAGGTTTACACCACAGGGAATTATTGTAATTCTGTCAGGGTCAGTCTGATAATATTCAACCAGATCAACTTTTTCTTGCGGACTTGTAGCGATGATCCTGTCAGCGGTATGGCAAATTTTCCTTTCAATTTCAAACCTGGCTCCAGGGCTTTGGTCTTTAGAACCCAGGGTCTCTCCCTTTACCGCTCCCAATGAGTGAAAAGTGTGAACCAGGGGTATCCCCCAGGTGTTTTTAAGATGTACGCCGACTGCTCCGCTGAAGTAATAATGACTGTGAACCAGTTGATAGTGAAGTCCTTGTTGAATTTGATAGGAGGGTATCCAGGAAGCCAGATCACCAAGCAGAGATACAATCTGCTCTTTTGGGATAAAGTCGGAGGGGCCAACCGGGATCCTGATTACTTGTGTGCCCCGGGAATATTTTTCTTCAGGGGGCTGCTCGTCATTTTCCCAGCGGGAATAAACATCTACTGTTATCCCGAGCGCACCGAGGTAGCGAGATAGCTCTTTCACATATACATTTTGACCCCCATGATGAGTACCACCCAAGCTGGCTAGAGGATCTCCATGTATGGATATAAAAGCGATTTCTAATGACATTGCTACCTGCCTTTCCTATACTACTGCTGGACCAGTGTTTCCCCTATCTAATTATAAATCAATTCTTCAGCATTGAGTTGTTCTACATGATCGATATTTTGCAGTTTTAACGCGGCAGTTTTGTGAGCAAAACAGAGCGCTTCTTTCCAGGTTTCATCCTTGTCTGGCTAGATGGATGGATTGTAATTCGGATCCGGGGTAATCTGTTTTACATAAACCAGCTGATTTCCGAAATCGGGACCTTCAGTCCAGTAACTGTCCTCCGGGTCAAAGATCCCTTGGGGATTAAGAAATGCTATTCGCATCTGAGAGTCCTTGGAATTTACGGCCTGGCAAAGTCTACGGTGTAAAACTTGCGAATTACTCCGTCGTGTTGATAATAGATTACTCCCACACCAAGTACAGTAGAGTACTGGGAGAGAATAGTCCGTTTGTGTATATTATCTTTGTAATTCGGATCTTGAGAAGTGTGAGTCATCCACCAATTGAATGCAATCTGCGGAGTGAGGTAGCTTCCGCCACCATAAAATATTTCAGCCGCACAGCAGTGAGTGTAGAACCAGTTTGGACCGTGACCGAGCGCAACGGAGATTCGTTCATAGGCTTTCCTGCCGTCTGTTGAAGTATGACTGTAGGTGCCGTGACAGGTCATGTCTCTGCCATGGTCCCGCGCCGCATATACAAGTCTGACGTCAACCTTCAGTTTCGGCAGTCCGCGTGATGTTCTGGCATTGTTGATCAGATTTTTGATTTGTTCTTCTTCACTGAGAAGCACGGATGTATAGTCACAATAACTGGAACTTGGAGTGGGGGTGTTGGAAGGGACAGGTGTATTGGAGGGGAAGGGTGTATTGCTCGGGACAGGTGTCGCGGTGGCTGGTTTGGGAGTATTTGTAGGTGTTCCAGGTGTGAGATTTGGAGTTTCAGTCGGCAAGGGGGTTTTTGGTGTGGCTGAAGGTTTGGCAGTTTTTGTAGCAGCCGGTGTAGTTATTTTGAGCGTTGGGGTGAGTGTTGAGGTTTGACCCGGGGCCGAAAAAACCTTAAGGTTCTTTGTGTTCCCGTAAGTCGTAGCATAATAACCCCACAACCAGCAATTTTTTCCTGTTTTTCCCGGATCTTTGATTATCCAATAGCTGTAACTTGAATCTCTGCCTACCAGGGGGACAGTTTTCCCTGCGGTAAGGGGACTCAGCTTAGGATAAGAGATTCCAGGTCCGGTTCTACAGTTTGTTGTCAGGGATACTTTTACTGTAGCCGACTCGGGAGTTTTGGATTTCTTGACTTCTGCAACTTCAGTAGAGGTAGCCGGTAGGGATGTGGGTGAAGCTGGTTCTTCTGTATCCAGAACAAGCTCTGTTGCCGTAGAGGTACTTGTTGATGTTCCAGTCGGCGCCGGCGTCTCGGATGGAGTAAAAGTTGGAGGTGGTTCTTTTGTGGGAGTGAAAGTGGACTTGGTATGGAAAGGAGTTTTGGTTGAGGTGCCATTAAGGGTATATTTGGGCGACGCTTGCACTGCCTCACAAGCACTACTTATGCTGGTGAGTAGAAGAATAAACAACAAAACTTTCCCATACTTGTTCTCTATCATATATTTGCTGATAATAAATGAACTGCCTGCTTCTTATGCTTTCAGCCGGGCATCTCATCCAGAGGAGCGTCCATTGAATGAGCCTTGTTGGTTTTTGAGGTAAAGAACTCAGGATCTAATTTCTACTATTATAACGGCTCAATCTTCATCACCCCCTGTGATTCTGTGATATTCATACCTAACAGAATTGAAAGGTAAATTCCTGAAACCCATCAAGAATGAGATTCCTTGGGCGCGGGTGTGACCGAAAACTCTTTGGTAATAAACAGATCTGCCTTTGAACGCAGAGATTGGATCACCTCATGTTCCCGTTGGAGAACTTGCCATCTGTATTCAGTTGTTGGTTCTTTTCCCCGGGTAAATTGAGCTTTTTTTGTCTCATGATATGTGAGATCGATCAGGACTTTCAAATCAGCTTCAGCTTGGATGGCATACAACCCTTCGATGATGAGGTACTTCAGCCCCTTAAATGAGGTAATTAGCTGATCTTCCTGATCAGTTAGCAGGTCAATACATGGCATTTTAACCTGCTCCTCGTCTTTCCGGAACTCGTTGATATTGCGGTTAATTAAAACCCAGTCATATTCAGTATAGCCAATGCTTTCCAGGCCATGTTCCTTCCGCCAGGGAGTTCGCTCAGCTGGTGAGGTCAGGTAATAGTTATCGATGTGCATCACTTTTGCCGGGGTTTTGCGGATTTTGAGGTTTCTGGCTACCTCATGGGCGATCTCTGTTTTCCCTGATCCGGATTCACCGCCAATAGCAAGGATAATTTTATCTCCGGATAAGTTATCCAGGTGAGATATGAGCTGCATCGCGACTTTTTTGTGATTTTCTGTTATTAACAAGACATCTCCGAGCATAACAACTCCTCTGACTTTTCCTTAATCCTGATAGTCATTTTGATTCAGAACTCAATCACTTCCCAGGCTCCGGGAGTCAAGGTGGTTTCCTGGTCTTTTACCAGGATATTTAAGGGAGCTTCACTCTCAACTTTAACTTTTACTTGTTTCGGGGAGATCTGGAAATAATATCGACTTCCATGGAAGGAAAGGTTAAATTCCATTTGTTTCCAACCAGGGGGCAAATTAGGATTCAGCTTAAGCTGTTTCCCGGTCCAATCTAAACCGGCATAAGTTCTGATGGCAAACAAAATAGTTCCAGTCATTACCCCTAAGTGGATCCCTTCCCCGGTGGTTCCGCCTTGAATATCCAGGAAGTCGCTTCGCAGGGATTCTTGATAGAGCTTCCAACTTAATTCGTGATTACCTGCCTGGTCTGCCAGGTATGCGTGCACCAGTCTGCTAAGGGTTGAACCATGGGAGGTTCTCTGTAAATAATAATGAAGGTTCTTGGATAAAAGATTATCCGGTGGATTGTATCCTAGCTGAGATAAGAGAGATGAGACTGTATCTTCAGAAAGGTTATAAAAGAGCATCAGGGCGTCTGCCTGTTTGGCAACTTTGTAGTCATTTGGAGATAAACCTTCTGACTTCAAAATGCGATCCATCCGGTGAATATTCTGGTAGGTCTTTTTGTAACCCTCCCAGTCCAGCTCTTGCAGATTAAAGTACCCCTGAAATTGTTCAATGATTCCATCTTCTGAGAGATGTATGGTTAAATTTTGTTTAATATCTTTCCATTTATTGAGCTCGACAGCGTTGATCTTCAGGGTATCAAATATCCTGGTTTTATCTGGAACCGGCAGCTGCTCCAGGATGTCGAAGGCGCGGTTGAATACCCAGGCCACCATCAGATTCGTATAGGCATTGTCTCTTAATCCGGGATTATTCGAACCGGGAAGGGTTTCATGGAATTCATCAGGTCCCATGACATTGGAGATGCTGAACCGGCCGGTATCAGAATTTTTCTCTGCTATGTCAGACCAGAAAAGTGAAATACTGAGGAAAAGTTCAGCGCCGAACTGACTTAAGAATTCTTCATCTTTTGTGATCCAATAGTAATTCCAGAGGTTATATGCGATTGCCAAAGATACATGCCGCTGCAAGTGGGAGTAATCCGGTCCCCATTTTCCAGAGAGGGGATTGAGATGCAGGAGCTGGGTTTCTTCTCCGCCATCGCTTCCGCTCTGCCAGGGAAATAGAGCACCCCGGAAACCTTCACTTTCTGCTGCCCGTTGAGCCGCAGGCAGCCGACGGTATCGATACATTAAGGCTGAACGGGCTGTTTCGGGGAAATGAAAATCATAAAATGGCATCACATACAATTCATCCCAGAATATATGACCGCGGTAGGCTTCTCCGTGCAGACCACGGGCAGGGATTCCGGCATCCAGTCTGGCGGAGTGAGGAGATACGCTGACCAGGGAGTGGTAGAGATGGAGTCGAATCATCTTTTGCACCAGGCGGTCACCGGTGATTTTCAGGTCAATCTTTTGCCACAACAGCTGCCAGGCATTTTTACTGCTGGCCAGTATTTGATCAAAGTCTGCCGTTTTCTTAATTCGTTCCCGAGCTTCCTGAACCGGATTATCTATGCCAGGTATGGTAGAGGAGTAAAGTAAAATAGTCTTTTCCACACAAAGGGGGCTGCCTGGGCGAACTTCGATCTCAAATACAGTGGATACCTTTCCCGGGATTGTGCTTACTTCGTAATCTGGAGAGACTCTCTGTTCTCCGCTGATAACCTGAAGTTTGGCTGCCAGCCCAATCTTGATTCGTGATTGATTGGTTTCAACACTCAGAAAACTGAGGTTTTTTTCTCCCCCTTCCTCAACCGGTGATAGATGACGTGAGCTGAGTTCCCGGTAGCGTTTTACTCCCTGATTAGTAACGGTGCCATCCAACTCTGCCCTGACTGTAATAACTCCGGCATAATTCAAGGGAGTGATTTGATACTGGATAGCTGCGAGATTGGGATCAGCCATACTGATTAACCGTGATGTTTGGATTCGGGTTTGATGACCTTCCTGATCACGAACAACCATCGTTCGGGAAAGTACTCCAGTTTTAAAATTCAGGTTCCGATGGAATTCCAGTATCTTTACCTCATGAGGGTTAAACCACTCTCCAGAGTCGATTTTAAATGTAATCGGCAGCCAATTTGGGCAATTTACAAAATCCTCATTGGAAACTGTCCTCCCGGCGATATTTGATTCCAGTCGATTGTACAGACCAGCGATATATGTGCCGGGATAATTCTCATCTGGTAATACCGGGATTTCTTCCAGAGCTCCCCGGGTGCAAAAATATCCATTACCAACCGCGCAGAGAGTTTCCCGGGTTCCTTCCCACTCGGATTCATAATCGGAATATTCGATGGACCACTGTTTTTGTTGATCACCACCTGAGAACCAGCTTCGGATATCCTGTAAGCTGATTTCCTGGAGATCTTCAACTACGAGGTTTGCGCCGTGCAGCTCCAGCTCTTGTTTATTATCTTCCCGGGCAACACCGAGAACCAGGCCAAATTGTCCCCGGTATCCTGCCTGGACACCGGAGTTGGCATCTTCGATGATCACAGACCGATCATATGCAGCTCCTAATCGGTCACAGGCTGTATGGAAGATATCTGGTGACGGTTTACCTTTTAAATCTAACTCAGCTGAAACAACACCATCAACCTGGGTCTGAAAAAGGTCTCTCAACCCGGTTAGCTCTAAAACACGATCAGCGTTTTTACTGGATGTTGCCAGTCCCAGGGGGATACCGGCATCTTTGAGTTCATGGATGAATTCCATGGAGGTAGGGTAAATGTCTACGCCGCGTTCTGTCAGCAGCGTATTGTAGATTTCGTTCTTGAGATTTCCCAAGCCGCAAATTGTGGTTTGATCCGGTTCCTGGGTGGGATCTCCGAAAGGAAGATTAAATCCCCGGGATTCCAGAAAGGACTTTACTCCCAGATACCGGGGTTTACCATCCACATAGGCCAGGTAATCTTCATCATGTGTAAATTCTCTAAAAGGCGTGTTGGTTTGTTCTGCCCGGGTTTTTAAAAACTGATCAAAGGTTTGTTTCCAGGCAAAACTATGCAGCGGAGTTGAGTTGGTGATTACCCCATCCAGGTCGAATATGACCGCATCGATTTTAGATATTTTCATAACAGAATTATGACACCTTCATGTGGGCGGAGAGTATAGTTATCAATAATTGAACCTTTCCGGTCACCATAAGTTGAGAATAAAAATTTTCCATCTTTACCATATGATAACTTAATCAGGCATTCAGCATCTATAAAATTCAACGCGACCAGGATCCTTTCCTGGAAATTTTCTCTAAGATACAAGTAACATCCGGGAGGAGAGTCCTTGAGGGATTGATAGTCTCCAGATTGCAGTGCTTGATAGGTTTTCCTGATCGATAACAATTCCCTGTAAAAGGAGAGCATTGAAAGAGGATCACCAATCTGGGTTTCAACATTAACTTCCCGATAATTATCCATCAAGGGAAGCCAGATCTCCTTTGTTTCCGGTGTTGAGAAACCTGCCCAGAGGGCAGCTGACCACTGCATCGGAGTGCGGTTAGGATCTCTTCCCTGACCCGGCTGCCGCAGCCCCGCTGGATCCTGGAGTTTCTCCAGGGGTATTTCCACATCTGACATCCCAATTTCATCACCGTAATACAGGATCGGTGTTCCTCGAAGAGTCAGTAAAAGCATCGCTGCAGTTCGGGCTTGATCTTTTCCATAGCGTGTGATGATTCGGTGATCGTCGTGGTTGCCCAGGACATAATTAGGCCAGGCGCCATCAGGAAGGTTTTTTTCCAGGTTTTCTACTTGATCACGAATTTTATCAGCCTCCCAATCAATACCCAGAAGAGAAAAGTTGATAGGCAGGTGAATTTCGTCCAAATCTTTTCCATAGTAGGAGGACCATTCCGGCAAATCAAAGATGTGGATTTCTCCCATGCTCATGCGAGGCTGGTCTGCGCTGTATTCATCTAAAAGAAGCCGAAAATCCCTATAAACCTGGTGATTGTCGGGATGGCCTTTATCATACAGGTGCCTTTGAGTGTCATATTCCCCCAGGGATTTGTGAATGAACTTCCCTCCATCTGGATTGAGAGGATTGTCCCGCAGCTCTGGATCTTTCATTAAATAGTGAGCTACATCAATTCGGAATCCATCTACGCCGCGTTCCAGCCAGAAACGGACAACCCCAAACATTTCTTCCTGAACTTTGGGATTACGCCAATTCAGGTCTGGCTGCTCTTTCAAAAAAGAATGTAAATAATATTGACCTGTAAGCTCATCCCATTCCCAAGCGAGTCCCCCAAAGACGCTTAACCAGTTGTTTGGTGGTGAACCATCAGGTTTGGGGTCAGCCCAGACATACCAGTCCCGTTTGGGATTCTCCCGGGAGGAACGGGATTGGAGAAACCATTTATGTTGATCAGAAGAATGATTGGGAACAAGGTCAACAATAATTTTGATTCCCGCCTGATGGGCGGATATTATTATCTGATCAAATTCCTCCAGGCTGCCGAAGAGAGGATCGATATTGGTATAGTCAGATATGTCGTACCCAAAATCCTTCATGGGGGAAGAATAAAAAGGCGATATCCAGATTGCGTCAATCCCTAATATTTGTACCAGGTAGGTTATTTTTTTTCTGATGCCCTTTAAATCGCCAATACCGTTTCCCGTTGTATCCAGGAAGCTTCTGGGGTAAATCTGGTAAAAGACAGCGGTTTTCCACCAGGAAAATTCATTAGTCATTGGAGATCTATCCTGTAATCACTATGGTTGGACAGAATGGTTTTTGATAACATCACTGTACCAGTATGCGCTTTGTTTGGGGATCCGTTCCAGGGTTTTGAAATCTACCCGGATCAACCCAAACTTTTTTGAATAGCCCCTTTCCCATTCGAAGTTATCCAGAACGCTCCAGACATAATATCCGCGGACATTGGCACCTTCTTCTATCGCTTCCTGAAGGGCGATCAGATGGGCTCTAAGGAAGCGTATTCGGTCGAGATCATTCACAAAACCATTTTCATCGGGGATGTCAACCGCTGCGCAGCCATTTTCGGTCACCATCATTTTTGGATGAGAGTAATTTTCAACGATATTCATTACTTCTGCTTTTAATCCGGCAGGATTAATTCCCCATCCCATTTGCGTGAAACCCCAACCAGGGGCAGCGTAAGGTTCAAGGCGGGCTTTTAACCAACCTCCAAAATGGTCATAATAAACTTTATCTGAATTGTAGTGGTTGATACCGAGATAATCTGCAGTCCCGGTCAATTTCTCCAGGTCTCCAGCTTCAATATGGGGTTGATTGGGACCCAACCATTTGAAAAACTCCTCCGGGTATTTCCCGAGGAATATCGGATCTAAAAATAAACTGTGAGTTTCATCATAAACACGCTGTGTTGCTTTCAGATCTTCATCACTGTCTGATCCGGGAATCAGGTGATTGAGGTTCAGAATTAATCCGATTTCACCCCCATAGCTGCCTGATCGGTAAATCTCAACTGCTTTGGCATGTGACAATAATAAATGATGTGCTGCCTGGTATGCCTGTGTGGAGTCGTTGATACCAGGGGCGTGAATGCCAGCTCCATAGCCGAGAAAAGCAGCCACCCAGGGTTCATTGTGAGTAGCCCAGAGGTTCACCCGGTCTGCTAATTTATTAAAGACAACTGAGGCGTATTCTCCATACCAGTCAATGCTGTCCCTGTTCGGCCAACCGCCTTTTTCCTGGAGAGGTAAAGGGAAATCCCAATGGTATAAGGTGGCTTTTGGCAGAATCCCGGATTCCAGCAGTTTGTCCACAAGCCGGTCATAAAAACCAAGTCCTTTAGGATTGATTTCACCAATTCCTTCCGGTAAAATCCGGGGCCAGGACAGGGTAAAACTGTAGCTTTTAAGACCAATCTCTTTCATCAACTTCACATCTTCCGGCATAAGATGGTAATGATCGCAAGCAATATTCCCGGTATCTCCATTCAGAATACGGTCCGGCAGCCGCACATAATGGTCCCAGATACTTTCACCTTTTCCATCTTCATTCCAGGCCCCTTCAATTTGATAAGCGGAGGCAATGCTCCCCCAAATAAAATCTTCTGGGAAAGTATATGTTTTTTTCTCCATGTTTATCCTTTCCAAACAAATTTTGTCGTAAATAAAGCCTGGGGATGAATAACCTCCCAGGCTTTATTTTACAATACACAGCCAGACTTCGAAAGTAAAATATTATCCTTTCACGGATCCTGCCAGCATACCACGGACAAAGAACCTTTGCAGGCTGAAGAATACCACTAGTGGCAGAATCATGGATATAAATGCTCCTGCGGTTAGCAAATGCCAATCAGCACCCCGGGAACCAACCATTTCAGCAATCCGCATGGTCAGCACCTGGACATCTGGTTTTGCACCGATAAAGACCAGCGCAACAAGGTAGTCATTCCAAACCCAGAGGAATTGGAAAATCGCAAAGGAAGCCAGGGCAGGTAATGATAACGGGATTATCAACCGGACAAAGATTGTAAAGTGAGAAGCTCCATCGATAAACGCTGATTCCAAGATATCCCTGGGAAGACCTTTGATGTAATTGAACAGCAGGTAGGTTGCCAAAGGAAGGCCGAATCCTGTATGAGCCAGCCAGATTGAAAGGAAAGTTCCATTTAGATTTAATTTCACATAGTCTTTAAGGATTGGAACCAGTGCAATTTGAAGTGGGATGACCAGAAGCGCTACAACAATGACAAAGAGCAACTTCCTGCCTGGGAATTTCATCCATGCGAAACCGTAAGCAGCAAAAGCGGCAATCAAAATCGGGATGATTGTGGCTGGTATAGCTACTGTAACACTATTAAGAAAAGCGCCGATGAAGTTATCTCCTTTAACCGTTTTAATATCACCTGATGCTGTCTGGATCTCATAGGTTTTCCCTGCTAAAACCTGACCATAGTTTTCAAATGTTAAATCTGGGAATAAAACCCATTTTTCTTCATTGATTCTAATTGTGCCTAAGCGCTTATTGCCGGACCATGTAATCTGGCGGCCGTCTTCAGCTGTAATCCCTTCCCGGAACTCATCGAAGGTGCCGGTTACTCCCTCAATTGTCATGATCCCATTAGGATCAACACCTTCGGGTATCTCCAACTCTTCCACGAGTACCCATTCCTGGTGGGGTAATACTTTCCACCATCCTGAGGTTTGAATATCAAATCTGGTTCTGAAAGAGGAGACTAACAACCCGAGTGTTGGGACAGTCCAGATGAAAACCAGGAGGAGTAGGGCGCCATTGACTACAAAGTCGCGTGCTCGTTCTTGACTTTTTGCAGATTTCATTTAGAATGCCTCCTCTTCAGCAAATTGCCGTAGGTTGTAGACCATGACGGGGATAACGCAGATTACCAGCACGATTGCGATCGCAGATGCGTAGCCTTTATTCTGGTAGGTGAATGCTTGCCTATAGAATTGGGTCGCGATAACGTGGGTCCCGAACTGTCCTCCAGTCATCACCATGACAACATCGAATATCTTCAAGGTAAAAATGACCACGGTAGTTGCAACTGTCATGATTGTGCCCTTGATATAGGGGATCATGATTCTAAAAAATACTTGAACCTCGGTAGCTCCATCCACCCGGGCTGCTTCCAGTAATTCCCCCGGGATTCCTTTGATTGCGGCAGAAAATATTACCATGGCATAGCCGGTTTGGAGCCAAATGACGATGATGATCAGGAACAGGTTATTCCAGGGTTGGAGCATGGCAGTCCAAGCCTGGGGTTGTCCTCCCAGTCCTGTCCAGATGGCATTCAGCAGACCTATTTGAGCAGAGCCTGCTTCTTTAACCTCATAAATGAAGTTCCAGATCACGCCTGCTCCAACAAATGAAATGGCCATTGGTAAGAAGATCATTGATTTGGCGAATTTTTCAAATCGGCTTCTATCAGCCAGAACAGCAACCAGCAATCCGAATCCAACCGAGAGAGTCGCTCCAAATAAAATCCAGAGCAGGTTGTTTCTGAAGGCAATGGTCATTATTCTCTGGGAGAATACTGCTATATAGTTTTCAAACCCCACGAAAGTTTCCCCGGTCCGATCTTTTAAGCTGAGAATGAACGTTCGAACAGTGGGGATTGCCATATACCAGGAGAGAATTGCTACTGCCGGTCCCACGAAAAGGAACGGCTGCAACTTGGACATCCATTTCGGTGGCAGCTTTTCGATCAACCAGTTGGTGATGTAATAGATCAGAGCAACGCCACCCACACCCCAGATAATTGCTACCAGGGCGATAATATATTGCGGGGCATTGCCATCACGGAGGAAGATGAAACCCTTGATCATTACATAAACGGTGACTACGGGGACGAAAAGAGCCACCGTGACCTGGCCAATAGTGGTTGTAAACCATTCCAGGAGCGATTTAATCGTGAATTTTGATTGGGTAGCTTCAGCCATACGGGTCTCCTTTTTTCAAGAGAGTTAAGGGAGAGGGAAGGAATAATGATGTAAATTAGAAATAATTATAAGCGAAAAATATTTTCGTGACACCGAAACCCATTAAATATTTGGTA
>CBDVDO010000015.1:0-12799 GCA_965372765.1 uncultured Anaerolineales bacterium | reverse complement strand
GCAGAGCAGAGCAGGCGAAAAGAAATCGATACCTTGTACAACCTGTCCCATCAGCTGGTTGTTACAGATGACCCGGAAACTGTATTTAAGAGTGTTGTTCAGCATGCAGCGGAGAGTATCCAGGTAACCTATTCCAGAATCCTGATCCGAAAAGCAAACGGTGATTATTATTGTCGGGCAATTTATCCTGAGCGTAATCTTACTGGACCACTGCGCCTGGGTAAAATTGAGCCCATAGTTGCTGAACATTATTACGACCGGATTCTGCGGGGCGGGAGAAGTGTGGTATTGGATATCAACGAACCAGATTGGCAAGAACAGGAAAAACAAGCATTGTTTATTAATCATGCCAGCACGCTTTGCCTTTGCCCTTTAAAAGGATCGGATACTCAGATTGGTTTGCTTATCCTGGGAGAATTCCACAGTAGTCAAGGAGCGCCTTTCTCTACTTCCGAATTACGGCTTATTAATGCAATAGCAGATTATGCCGCCAGCGCCATCCAGCGGGCGATGCTCCATGGACAGCTGGAGGAAAACTTTTTACAGACTATCGTTTCCCTGGCAAATGCTATAGACGCCAGGGACAGTTATACCGGAGATCACAGCCAAAGGATGGGGGATTTGGCAACCCGGGTGAGCCAGGCAATGAAACTTTCAATAAAAGACATTGAGTCCGTCTATTGGGCTGCGGTTTTGCATGATATCGGGAAAATTGGTGTGCCGGACGAAATCCTCAACAAACCAGGTCCACTCACAGATAAGGAATGGACGGTCATGAAGGAACATCCCGTGATCGGAGCCGAAATCGTTGCGCCGGTGAAATATCTCGCTCCAGTTGCTCCCATTATCCTGGCCCACCATGAAAAATATGACGGCAGCGGATATCCGTACGGGTTAAAAAGAAAAGAAATACCCCTCGGTTCCCGCATCGTGTCGGTGGTTGACGCCTATATCGCTATCCGGGATAAAAGAGTCTACAGCGAAAGTCATACCCACGATGAAGCTATCGTAGAAATCAGAAGATGCTCCGGTACTCAGTTTGACCCTGAAGTGGTCAATGTTTTCTGCAGGGTAATTTCCGGGTACAGGAATTCCGGACCGGGAAACTCACTCTCTATCTCTCCACAATAACCAAATCTCTCTGAAATAGAATATCCTTTAAGTTACAATCTGGAGTATGAAATATTCTTCCTCTTTAATTCCCTTTTTTAATCCTAGAGGCGTGGCAGTTATCGGCGCGTCACAAGACCCGACCAAGCTGGGGTATGGCCTCGCCAATAACCTGCACCGCAGCGGCTATAAAGGCGCAATTCATTTTGTTAATTTGAAGGGGGGCACGCTGCTGGGAAGACCCGTCTATAAAACGATTCTTGATGTCCCGGATCCGGTTGATTTGGCGGCTGTGTTGATCCCGGCGCAATTTGTGTCTCAGACCCTGCGGGAATGTGGAAAACGGGGAATCCGGGCTGCAATTATCGGTTCCGGTGGTTTTCGCGAAATTGGACCCGAAGGGTTAGCCCTGGAGCAGGAAATGATCCAGGTAGCAGAAGAGGAGGGGATCCGGCTAATAGGACCCAACTGCATCGGCCTGCTGGATACCCACCTGCCGATAGATACAACTTTCCTACCTCCTCCTGGCCCGACACCGGGAGATGTTGCCTTTCTGTCCCATTCAGGAGCCATCTGCGCCGCAGCAATTGACTGGGCCCGGGGGCAGGGATATGGAATCTCAAAATTAATCAGTTTAGGCAACCAGGCGGATATCAGCGAAACAGATCTATTGGCTCCGACAGCTGCCGATGGACAGACAAATGTGCTGGCTCTTTACCTGGAAGGGATCAAATCTGGCCGTCGGTTCATCGAAGAAGCACGGGCGGTTGTACCTTTGAAACCCATCATCGCTCTTAAAGTTGGAAGGTTCGAATCCGGCCGAAAAGCTGCTGCTTCTCATACTGGCGCGCTGGCCGGAGAGGAAAACGCATACAATGCTGCCTTCCGCCGGGCTGGTGTCCTGCGAGCTGAAACCAGCGAGGAGTTGTTTGATCAAGCCCGGGCGTTGGCCTGGTGTCCTCTGCCTCTCGGTAACAGGGTAGCTGTTCTAACCAATGCCGGCGGACCCGGGGTTACTGCTGCAGACGCCCTGGAAGCCAGAGGATTAGAAATGGCCGAATTCAGTTTGGTCACATTGGATTCGCTGGGAAAAATTCTCCCGGCAGCCGCAAGTTTACAAAACCCGGTGGATATGCTGGCTACCGCTACTCCTGATCAATTTGCGGAATGCTTACAGGTCCTTCTAGAAGATCCCGGTATAGATAGCGTTATGGTGATATTTCCTACACCACCTATGCATACTGCAGGATCTGTAGCTAAGGCATTAATTCCGATTATCCACCAGGCGGAAAAACCTGTTGTGATTTCAGTGATGGGAGAACGCCTGATTCAGGAAGCTGTTGAACATCTTCGGGCTGCAAGAATTCCAGAATACCGCTTCCCCGAACGTGCCGCGGCCGTCCTTTCTGCGCTGGTAAAGCGGGTGGAACTTCTGAAACACGCTGCAGCTGTTCCAGTTCTCAAACAAGATGTCCAAACAGAAACAGTTCGGAAAATCCTGGAAGGTCAAGGCACAGGAAGTCAACTGACCACCGCCGATACCCAGAGAATCCTGGATGCCTATGGAATTCCCTCCGCAAAAATGACCCTGGCGAAAGATGAAAATGAAGCAGCGGTTCAAGCTGCTGAAATTGGGTTGCCGGTGGTTCTGAAAATCGCCTCACCGGATATCAGCCATAAAACAGATGTCGGTGGAGTGCTACTGAACCTGGCAGATGAAAAATCCGTCCGGGCAGGATTCCACGCCATTCTGGATCAGGCTAAGGCGGTTCAGCCGGATGCGGATGTCCAGGGGATATATGTCCAGAAAATGGTTCCCTTAGGGCAAGAAGTGATCATGGGCGCAGTCCAGGATCCCCAATTCGGAGCCTTGATGATGTTCGGTTCCGGTGGAACCGAAGTGGAAGGATTAAAAGATCTGGCATTTGGTTTGGCCCCGCTGACAGAACTTGAAATGGATACCATGCTTAACAAGACCTGGGCAGGGCGGAAGCTGCAGGGGTTCCGAAACCTGCTGCCGGCAGATATCACAGCAGTTCGGGACGTCCTGGTGCGATTGGCCCAACTGGCAAGCGATTTTCCTCAACTCGCTGAAATCGAGATTAACCCCTTGCGAGTATTTCCAGAAGGAAAAGGCGCCGCAGCCGTGGATGTTCGTATCCGGGTTGATTCAACGGATAAATAAATCAGGATATATTTCTCATTTCCGGGGAGTAAGTATGAAACCTTATATCCGGCTTATGTTTTTAACCTTTTTTCTGCTGACTCTCAGCTCATGTTCAGACTCTTCGCAGCCACCATCCACCTCCACTCTTGTTCCCTCGCGTTACAGCAGGATTGGCCAAAGTGCGGAAAAAATGGGACCTGCCAGCGACCATCACCCTCCTGTGCTGCACAGTCCAGATTGGGAGGACCCAGTCCCTATGCCCGGTCCTATAAATACCGCTGGCGGAGAGGATTCGCCTTTCATCACACCCGACGGGAAAACGTTTTATTTTTTCTTTACCCCTGACGTCTCGATCCCGGCCGAAAAACAGCTGACCGACAGCGTGACAGGTATCTACCAATCCAGCCTGATTGATGGGTCCTGGAGTGAACCAGAGCGGGTTATTTTATTTGATGACTTAGCCCTGGACGGCTGTCCCATGGTCCTCGGAAATCAACTCTGGTTCTGTTCGGCCCGGACTGGCTACTCGGGTATAAATTGGTTTTATGCCGTATTTGAAAACGGAAATTGGGGATCGTGGGAAATTGTAGAGTTTAACCCTGCCTATCAGGTTGGCGAACTGCACATCACTGCAGATGGGAAGGAATTATATTTCCATTCCTCCCGTCCGGGTTCACTGGGAGCAAACGATATCTGGGTTAGCAGGATGCAGGATGGCTCCTGGGGGGAACCGGAAAACCTCACCCAGGTAAACAGCAAAGAGGACGACAGCCGTCCGTTTGTATCCGAGGATGGGCAGCAGCTCTGGATTACACGCACCTACCTGGGGACCCCGGCAGTATTTGTATCTTATAAGGAAAGCGGAGTCTGGCAGGAACCGATATTGATCGTATCCCAATTTGCCGGGGAACCCACCCTGGATAACGAAGGAAACCTATACTTTATACACCACTTCTACATGGATGGCATGATGTTGGACGCGGACATATATTTGGCGAAGAAGAAGTAGATTGTACAGGATGCATAATCCTTAAAGGATTACGCGGCTTCCCTTATTTTTTCTTGTGATTTTCCTTAATATACGCTTTTAGATATTCCCCCGTATAAGATTCCGGTGTACTGCAAATCTCTTTGGGGAGACCGGCGGCAATAACCTCCCCTCCGGCATCTCCCCCTCCTGGGCCAAGATCAATAATGTAATCCGCAACTTTAATAATATCCAAGTTGTGCTCAATGATTAACACCGTGTTGCCCTCATCAACCAGCCGCTGCAGTACCTCAATCAGCTTATGCACATCCGCTGCATGCAGACCAACAGACGGTTCATCCAGCACATAAAGAGTTGATCCTGTTGACCGTTTAGAGAGCTCCCGGGAGAGCTTTATCCGCTGTGCTTCTCCTCCAGATAATGTTGGAGATGCCTGCCCAATTCGGATATACCCCAAACCCACGTCCTGCAGAGTCTTTAATCGGCTCATCATGGCAGGGAAAGCTTCAAATATTTCACTGGCCGTATCAATGGTCATCTCCAGCACATCGGCGATATTGTATTCTCCTTTAAAATGAACCTGGAGAGTTTCCCTGTTATACCGGGTGCCGTGGCAAATGTCACAGGGTACATAAACATCCGGGAGAAACTGCATTTCAATTTGCAGCTGTCCATGACCGCGGCAGGCTTCACAGCGTCCCCCTTTAACGTTAAATGAGAACCTGCCTTTATCATATCCTCGGATTTTGCTTTCCGGCAGATCGGAAAACAGATCTCTAATATGATCAAAAAGTTTTGTATAAGTTCCCGGATTTGACCGCGGCGAGCGGCCGATGGGAGATTGATCTATGTTGACTATTTTATCGATATTTTCTATGCCCTTGATCGCGTCATGATCACCTGGTTTGGTTTTAGCCCGATTTAACTCCCGAGCCAGAGCTTTATAGAGGATTTCTATCATCAAGGTGGATTTTCCTGAACCAGAAACCCCGGTGATGCAAATCAGTCTTCCCAGCGGTATAGAAACATCGATGTTTTTCAGGTTATGTTCTCTGGCTCCCAGAATTTGAATGTATTTCCCATTTCCTTCCCGCCGTTTTTCCGGTACCGGCACCTGGAGACGCCCAGATAGATAAGCCCCGGTCAACGAATCGGGGTGTTTGAGGATTTTATCAATCGTTCCGGCAACCACAACCTCTCCCCCCAGTTCACCAGCTCCCGGGCCTAAATCCAGGATCCAATCTGCGGTCTCGATGGTCTCGGCATCATGTTCGACAACCATCACTGTGTTTCCCATATCACGCAATCCTTCCAGGGTGCGGAGCAGCTTGCCGTTATCACGGGGGTGCAAACCAATAGAGGGTTCATCCAGTACATACAGCACACCCATCAGATGCGATCCAATCTGGGTAGCCAGCCGGATGCGCTGGGCTTCCCCACCGGAAAGTGTTCCGGCTGAACGGCTCAGGGTCAGATAATCCAAACCAACATCTACCAGGAATCCAAGTCGTTCGGTTAGCTCGCGCAGAACCCGATCAGCAATAATTTGCTGACGGTCGTTTAATGGAGATTCCGCCCCTTGGAGACGGTTCACCCAATCAAGCGCTCTCTGGATCGGCAAGGTGGCAATGTCCACAATATTATATTCATCAAGGGTAACTGCCAGCGCTTCGGGGCGAAGACGAGTGCCAAGGCAGGAGGGGCAGGGATGGTCGTTCATATAACCCATAATGCGAGTGCGCATATACTCGGATTGGGTTTCCTTAAACCGTCTCTCTAAATTGTTGATTACCCCTTCAAAAGCGCGGTAAAATTCATATTCCCTGCCGTCTTTATTTACATAGGTGAGCTTGACTTCTTCTCCACCCGTCCCATAAAGAAGGAGTGATTGATCATCATCCGATAACTTGTGGTAAGGTTTTTCCAGATCCACCTGATAAGCATTGGCAGCCCCCACCAGTGATCTCCAATAATATCCGCCTTGCGCTCGCGGACCACCCCATTCTGTGGCATCAATTGCGCCAGTCATTACTGAGAGAGTCTTGTCTGGAATTAATAAATTGACGTCCACCTCAAGCTTAGTGCCTATCCCTTCGCAAGTCTGGCAGGCGCCATGCGGAGTATTAAAAGAAAATGTGCGGGGTTCAATTTCTGGAAAACTGAGATCGCAAACCGGACAGGCCAAATGCTCAGAATAATTTGTGATTACCGGGTTTTTTGGATCTGAAACATCATATATATTCAGGTATCCAGCGCCATATTTTAATGCTGTCTCAACGGAATCTGTTAGCCGGGAACGAAAGTTGTTTTGTTCCTCTTCTGTCTCGAATTTCTGAATCACCAACCGGTCTACAACAGCCTCGATAGTATGCTGTTGATAGCGCTCCAGCTGAATATCTTCTTCCAGGCGTCTGATTTCACCGTCAATTCTCGCCCTCACAAAACCGGATTTTTGGATCTCCTCGAGGATTCCCTGGTGTTCTCCTTTTCTGCCTTTAATCACCGGGGCAAGTATATTAAAACGGGTCCCTTCCGGAAAGCCTTCAATGTGCTCAACGATTTCCTGGGCTGACTGGGTAGTAACTTCCCTGCCGCATTCAGGACAGTGAGGAATACCTGCTCTGGCATACAGTAAACGTAGGTAATCATAAATTTCTGTTACGGTGCCCACGGTGGAGCGGGGGTTTTGGGATGTTCCCCGCTGATCTATTGATACCGCGGGAGATAAACCCTCAATATACTCCACATCAGGTTTGTCCATTTGACCCAGGAACTGGCGCGCATAAGACGACAAAGATTCAACATAGCGGCGCTGCCCTTCCGCAAATATGGTATCAAACGCGAGAGAGGACTTTCCGGATCCAGAAAGCCCGGTAATAACCACAAATTTATCACGGGGTATCTCAACCGTAATATTTTTCAGGTTATGTACTTTGGCGCCAACAACTTTGATCTTGTTTTCCATAATTTATTCAAGCCACATCCAGGATTGAGTGGGATTCTGGAAATCCTGCGCTTAACTAATATCCACATCAGGCCCAGAGATTATACCAATTACGGGTTTTATCTGGGTTGAGATGGGTATAAATTTACGAAGTTCCAATAAATCTACGCCAATGGGGGATATCCTCAGGAGCCCATTAGCAGAGGATTCGTGTAAATGCGAGCCAATCGAAAATCAGGCAGGGTAGCGAAACGGGAACTATGATTATTCAAAAGATTGAAGTATAATCACTTTCTGCAAGAAAACCCGAAAATGAAACAAAAACAGGGGGCCAGCAGGAGGCTTGATGAATATCACATGGCATGGGCATTCATGTTTTCGTTTGACTGAAAGAGGTATGGCTACAGTAGTTACTGATCCTTATAACCATAAAAAAATCGGTTATAAGGAATTAGATCTGTCTGCCGATATTGTTACTGTCAGCCATGACGCGCCCGGACATAACCACACAAAAGTCATCCGGAAACGGAAGACTCAACAGCATGTCATTACTGGTCCCGGTGAATACGAAATTGGAGAGGTGTTCATTACTGGCATCCGAACTAATCATCAGGGAAAAGAAGACGCACTGCGGAATGTGATGTATATATTTGACTATAATGGGGTTCTGGTTGCTCATCTGGGAAATCTGAGCAGAGTTCCGAGCCAATCAGATGTTAAATCTATCGCTGGAGATGTCCACGTTGCCCTGGTTCCGGTTGGAGGAGGCAGCAGTTTAACGGCATCCAAAGCAGTGGAAGTGATCCGTATCCTGGAACCCAGTTATGCCATTCCCATGTATTACTATTCTGAGGAATGTAAAGTAGAACTTGACCCCCTGGAAAAATTTATCAAAGAGATGGGGTTGGATATAGTAGAACCCCGTCCCGATCTGAGCATCACCAGCACCCGCTCCAGCAATGAAACCAACGTGATCGTTCTGGAATATGCCCGGGAATCCGAATAAAGGGTACCTGCATGACTGTAAAATTACTCATGACTTGGGACATTTTACCCAACCGGGAACAGGAATATTTCGAATTCGTGATCAGTGACTTTCTCCCGGAAATCAAACAATTAGGAATCCGGCCAGTGGATGCCTGGTATACCATGTATGGCGATCAACCACAGATCATGGTATCGGCTAAAACTCAGAGCCAGGCTGCGCTGAATGTAGCTATGGCAACCAAAGAATGGCAGCGATTACTGGATAACTTGTTAAATTTTGTGGAAAATTTTTCCTATAAAGTTATTTCTGCCCGGAATGGTTTTCAGTTATAATCTAAATCCCCCTAAAAAGGATTAATTTGTGGACTCTTCCAAACCCAGGAATATAAAACTACGGATCAATATCGGCGTTGGATTAACTATCATAGGATTTCTTGTGTTTATCCTCGGTGCCGATCCGGGAATTTTTAACCTGGATCGCAGTCCTGTTGTAGGTTTTGTCCAAACTGCTACTTTTTCAACCGGCCTGGCAATATTATGCCTGGGAGGCTTTATCGGCTTAAAAGCCTGTCAGAGGGCAGACCACTTCCAAACGCTTGCCCAGGATATTGGATTGCGTCTGGTTGCTACTGGCTATCTAATCGCCCTGGTATCCGGTATGGCCGACGTATTTGGTTTTGGTACCCAGGCATATCCGGCTTTGCCTTTCTTTGGACCTTGGCAGGCTGCTGGAGTCATTGTTGGAGAAATTATCATCGCTGTAGGTTTCCTGCTTTACTTACCTTTCCCTTCCTCACGGCCTAAAGCTTGACAAGGCCAAATCGAACGAGTAAAATTGGCGGTGCATTACCAAGGGAAAACTATCAGGCCGAGATAGCTCAGTCGGTAGAGCACTTGACTGAAAATCAAGGTGTCGCCAGTTCGAGTCTGGCTCTCGGCACTCTTATGCGGGCGTAGTTTAGTGGTTGAACGTCTCCTTGCCAAGGAGAAGGTCATGGGTTCGAATCCCATCGCCCGCTCTTATTCAAGCTTTGGCTGGTGGCAGATGGCTGACACATAACAGCCATTGTCCATCAGCTTCTTAATATCAGGGCGACGTAGCCAAGTGGTAAGGCAGAGGTCTGCAAAACCTTTAGCATGGGTTCGATTCCCATCGTCGCCTCTTTTGTTTTAAAGGCAATCACCTCACCTGCTGCCCGCGGTGAGGTGATTGCTTATCTAAGGAGGAGAAGAAATGGGGCTTATCCCATAAGAAGCCAAAATAACCTTGATAATTACATAATAGCTTAAAACTCCCCTTGTGCAGTTATCAGAATCGTTAGTTCTTGGGTCAAATAATCCAAATATTTGTTATCCCAACTAAAAAATGGTGTGAAAGGGAATCTTTTCCCTACTCCTTAAAATATTCAGGGAGCCAGGAAAGAGAATCCGGGTCAAGATAGTTATTCAGGGTGGAAAAGAAATCCTCCCCGGTTGAGATTTGATTTGAGTATTCTCTGGCATACTCTCTTAAAAATGCTATGAATCTTTCCTCCCCCATAGAGCTGCGGAGTTTATCCAAAAACTTTGCTCCCTGCAGATAAGTGGCGTCCCGGTATGCAAGGTACTGATTAGTAAACTCACTAAAACCATATATGGAGCGATTGATTACTCCATGCGGCTGATAATGATTAACCCGGGTCGCCCACCACCAGCTCACTGAGTCCGGGTAGAGATTTTCATAATAAAGAAGCTCGCTGAAAGTGCAGAAAGATTCATCCAGCCAGGGTTCCAGAGCTTGATCATTGGCAACCTGCCCGTACCACCATTGGTGAGCTGTCTCATGGGCGGCGATCATTATCAGATAATTCTGTACTGTTCCATTATACAAATCAAAGAATGCCCGACTCTGGAAATAAAGCCCTTCGTATTCCATTCCGTGGTCAAAATCAGCCTGCACCATGGACAAACTGGATTGATTGTAGGGACCAAAGTATTCAGAGAACAGAGTTAACGCCTCGACCGTGGTGTTAAATGCGGCTTTGCCGGGAATCATGTAGGGCGCAAAAATATATCCGTAGACTGTTGTGCCATTTACTTCCTGCTCTATAACCTGGTAGTCGGGGCTGATAGAAAAAACAAAATTTCTTCCCTGTTCCAGCGTATACAACTGCTTGTTCTCATCCTGAACAGCAATTGAACTCGCGGCTACCACCAGGTCCGGACCGTTAAATAATTCTAGTGAAACCTCGAAATTGGCCGCCGGGTAAACCAGATACTCGCCAAAAATCCAGGGATCATGCACTATCCATCCCCCATCATCCTGGTAAGGAGGAACCATCGGATACCAGTCCACCAGGTTGGTCTGCCTTGTTGTATATTCAAATGGAGAAGGTCCATATCCCGGCCGTGAGTTTCGAATTGGAAGCGCCAAGCTGTAATGAATCGACAGTTCTTTTACCTCTCCTGGCAGCCAGGGCTGCTCAAGGGGGATGGTTAATCGAACCCTATCCAGAGAATATCCCTCCACGGGGATGCCCCCCTGCCAGCTGATGCTCTGGATAGTGAAAACATTTAGCCAGTCATTGGGAGGTACAACCAGAAGAATCTCCATCAGGGGGACATGGGCGGGATGGGGAATGAGAATCTTCTCTTCCACAAAGACCTGATGGTTGTAATAGTCCAGTTTAGCAATGATTTGATATTGAATATTCGCCGGAATTGTTTCAGCAGGTTGTCCTTCTTCGTCATCAGGCGTAGGAGAAACAGGTGTCTGGCTGGCGCCCACAGTTGGAGACAACGGTGTTTGAGGAGGGTTGGTTACGACAATTGTTGATGTGTCGGTTGGGATAATTGGAGTTTTCTCTGATCCGCATCCCGTTAAAATTGTCTGCGTAAGGATCAAAATCCCCAGCAGATTAATTGTTTTTTGGATGAAGGAAGGCTTTTGGCCCATTAATTGTTTGATCTTATTATTCATTCAGCTGCCAGAATTGTTCGGTTCTAAAAACTGGATCACCAATCTTGCTTCATGGATTAAATCAATCTCCGGTGGAAGCTGGTGGTCTTCATTTACCCGTTGAATCAACCTGCTGACTGCAAGTTGGACCCGTTCAGGTAATTCTTCAGTGTTTTTAAGTGTCTTCAGGGATTGGAACGTATTTTCTGACTTGACGATCTTTTTATGGCGGTACAGAAATAACTGCGCTGCCGTACCTGCGGCTCGCCGGGCACAGACCCGGGCTCTTCCCTCGTTGCCTTCTTTCCTGGATTGTTTAGCCAGGAGAAGTTCCCCCTGGACTTGAATCTGGATTTCTGCCTGTTTCATGCACAGGATTATACCGTAGACAAGGATCCTTTTCTGAGAGACCAGGGCAAGGCTCCTGAGATATTAACTCAATTTTATTGCCTCACTGGCAAGTTTGTCCACCCGTTCATTGAGTTGATGTCCGGCGTGCCCCCGCACCCAGTGCCAGTTTACATCATGTTCAGTAATCACCGCATCCAATTCTTGCCATAAGTCTGCATTGGCAAGGGGACTCGTCTTTCCTGGTTTACCCCTCCGCCAACCCAGTTTCTTCCAGTTATGAATCCATTCTGTAATGCCTTTCTTAAGATATTCCGAATCAGTGTAGATGTCAACTTGGCAGGGTTCCTTTAATGCTCTTAATGCCATTACGGCAGCAGTAATTTCCATCCGGTTATTGGTGGTTTTGCTCTCTGACCCGCTGAGTTCTTTTTCTTTTTTCCCAAATTGGAGTAAAGCGCCCCATCCGCCAGGTCCGGGATTTCCGGAACAAGCTCCGTCTGTATAAATCGTTACCTGAGGTTTATTATCCATGAAAACCCTTTCTTATTGATAATATTAAACTGATATTCTAGCCGCAAGAAGGTAAGAGATGGAATAGAAATGAAGCTTGGAGAAAACCTATTCCTGGGAATACTCTACCAGCTCAGCAGCTGTTTGATCAAGCATCTCTAGCAATTTTGATATCTCCCCTGAATTTTTCTCGAATAAATCTTCAAAAGCATCACCTACTGCCTGGCGAACAATCTCCCAGGACGGGTGCAGCGGATCCCCTTGACCATATCTCAACAGATTTAATCCCTGTGACCAATGCGGGTTGTCAGTCCTGTAATCGCTTAAAAAACCCAGTGCATCTTTCCGGGTAGGGTAATAATCGCTGTATTGAATCCACTCCGCCTGTATTTCCGGTGATGTCAGATACTTGAGAAATAACCAGGCGGCCAGTTCTTCTTCGGGAGAGGTATTAAATATAACTCCTGATTGAATATTTGCTGCGACTGCCTTTGATCTGAGGGGTCCGAGAAATGGAAGCATAATCCAATCATCCGGGCGTCCGGTTTGGTTGGCATTCATGCTTACCTGGTGCATATTTTGGGAAGAATTCATTATAACCAGAGCATCCCGCTGATTAAATTTTTCAAACTCAATCTCGCGAGCAATCGGGTTAGGGTATCCCGAGATCATATAACCGCAGCCATCCTGGCCCAATTTAATCCAATCCAGGGCAACATCATACACTTCTTGTGAAGAAAATTTATAATCCCCTTTGCCCGAGTCCAAGATCATTCCATTGTAAGCATATATCCAGGAAGTGAT
>CBDVDO010000014.1:0-13094 GCA_965372765.1 uncultured Anaerolineales bacterium | reverse complement strand
GACAATTCCTTTTATCCATTATTACCTACCAATTAAACATAATAATTCAACCCGATATTTAGTCTCCTACCCGGCGAACGATATGAAAATGGAAATATCCGGGGATGAAATAACTAAACGACGAATCGATAATCCTACCTCTAGTTGAGTACAGCAAGGATGAAAAAACCATCAAGGGATCGTGCCGCTGTATTTCCAGCGCCCTGGCAATTTCTGGTGTCGCGCCGATGGCGCTGATATCGCACCGTGAGCTGGCCAGAGGGATATCATCCCTATTAATCAATAAGTCCAAAACAGATCCGGTAAAATGCTGTTTTACTTCCTGTTCACTGATAATATCCACCGGTAAATTATCTTCCAGGAACGCGACCGGCCGATTTTCTGCCAGGATAACTCTGGAAACTTTAAGGATTTCCTCATTTTCTGGCAGACCCAGGTATTCAGATAACTCACTATCAAGCACTTGCCGGCATATTTCCAAGTCGCCCATCGACACTTCCAATCCAATTTGATCAGCTAGTGATTCCAGGCTGACAAGTTTATCCAATCCGCTGTCAAACACAGTGTCAGGATGGATAACAAATGTGCCAACTCCCTGCTTCCTCTGCAGCAGCCCCCGGGTTTCAAAAGTCCTCATAGTCTCTCTCAAGGAGGCCCGGGAGACACCAAGGTCTTCTGCCAATCGGGGCTCAGACGGCAATCTATCACCTGATTCGGTTTCTGAAATCAGAATGCTCAACTGCTCATGAAGAGATCTGGAGACGTCATTATCTCGAATCACGATAGTTCTTCCTCAATGAGTGGTATTAGTGAGAAAGTTTCCACATCAACCAGTCCCAGATCTGAAATTCGCAAGGAAGGTATCACTACCAGCGCCAGCAAACTCAGCTGCATATTGGGATTGACGATCGTGCAGCCGCAGGTTTGGAATCCTTTCAGGACAGTGGCAGCTTCTTCAGCTACCAGGTCTGCCCGTTTATTGGACATTAACCCTGCAATCGGCAGAGATACCTGCCCAATAACCTCTCCATCCTTTATTACAACCTGTCCGCCATTCATTTCTGCCAGCTGGTTGGCTGCCTGTGCCATTAGTTCTTCGTCTGTTCCAACAACAATCATATGGTGGGAATCATGCGCGACAGTGGTGCCAATCGCACATCTCCCTTCCAATCCAAACCCGGAAACCAAACCTACAACCACGCCGCCAGTAGCCTGGTGGCGTTCCACCAGGGCAATTTTTGCCAGGTCTTTCCTTCCCTCAACTTGAATTTCACCGTCCGCTACCGTTACTGGAATTTTAAGATGTTGGGTTGGCGCCTGTCCTTCAATGACGCCTATCACGTGAGCAGTCACAGAATCTGATTTAATGTTTGCATCCACCACCAAACGAAAATCATCAGGAGTCAAGGACCGCTTCATATTTATTGTTTTTGTCACCCAATCAGGATAAGTCGTTTGCGGCAGATCCTGGACCCACTTTCCTTTTTCGGCGATAATTTGTCCTTTTGCGATCACTTTTTCCGGATTGAAATCCATCAGATCTGCGACCAGCAGGATATCCGCATATCTTCCTGGCGCAATTTGACCCATATCCCTGGCAACTCCAAAATGTTCCGCAGTGTTTATTGTCGCCATTTGCAGAACAGTAAGTGGATCTACGCCCAAACCAATCGTGTGGCGAACTACCCGGTCCATATGACCCTCATTTATCAGCGTTTCAGAGTGGGAGTCATCTGTACAAAGAATAAAATGGCGGGAATCCAGGCCATCTTCTGTAATCGCTTTCACCTGAGCTTCAACATCCAGCCAAGCTGATCCATACCGGAGCATGGATTTCATTCCCTGCCTCACCCGGGCAATTGCGTCTTCCTTAGTTGTCCCTTCATGGTCATCTTCCGGTCCACCGGCGGCATATCCATGAAAAGGAATTCCCAGATCCGGCGCAGCATAATGCCCGCCGATTACTCCACCGGCGGCACGTGTTGCAGCCATTTCATCATGCATATTGGAATCGCTGGAATAAACACCGGGGAAATTCATCATCTCTCCCAAACCGATAATTCTCTCCCAGCCCATCGCTTCTACCACATCCTCTGGACCGATCGATGCGCCTGGTGTTTCCAATCCCGGTGCGGAGGGCACACAGGAAGGAACCTGAACCCAAATGTGAATTGGTTGGGATTTTGCTTCATCAGCCATGAGCCGAACACCCTTTAAACCAAAAACATTAGCGATCTCATGGGGATCAATAAACATCCCGGTCGTTCCCCGGGGAGCAACAGCCCTGACGAATTCTGTGATGGTAACCATGCCTGATTCGACATGCATATGCGCATCCAGTAATCCGGGAACCAGATATTTTCCATCCGCATCGATGACTTTTGTATTTTTACCTATCGCGTGGCTAGCATCCTCTCCCACATAGGCAATCCGATCTTTCAGCACAGCTATGTCTGTTCCCGGGATAATCTCACCGGATTGGACACAGATCCACTGTCCATTGCGAATTACCAGGTCGGCTTTTTCCCGGCCCATTGCGACATCTACCAAACCACGTGTTCGAGTACTGATCTGTTCTCTTGTCATTGGATCTCTCCACTGAAATGAAGTACGCGTAACCTCTTAATCATTTAATAATCGGGCTGCAGCTCGATTATGCGTCTCAATCAGCTTTGGCAGCTCAACGGTAGTCAGCTTTCCTTCTTTAACCACTAGTTTTCCACCAACAACTGTGTAATCTACTTTTACCGGGGCACAAAAGAGAACTGCTGCTACTGGATCATGCAAAGCACCAGCATAGTCAATCCGGTTGAGGTTAATGGCTGTAAAATCAGCCGCTTTTCCCGGTTCAAGCGAACCGATATCCTTTCGCCCTAAAACCGCTGCCCCTCCCCTGGTGGCCAATTCCAATATCTGCCGGGCTGACATTATCGGGGACTGTTCCTCTCCAGAACGGGAAGCGCCTTGCATCCCTGCCCGGACGCGGGCGAGCAGCATCGCTTGCCTGGCTTCTTCAATCATATGGGATCCATCATTACTGGCAGATCCATCTACCCCCAGTCCGACATCCACTCCTGCTGCAGTCAGATCAAGTATCGGCGCTGCGCCGGAAGCCAATCTCATATTTGAGCTGGGACAATGGGCAACACCACAGCCATGATCCGCATACACCCTGATTTCTTCATCGTTCAGGTAAACCGAATGGGCAAACCAGACATCAGAACCAATCCAATCAACCTCTTCCATGTAAGCAACCGGCCTCTTGCCGAATTTCTTGATTGTAAAATCTACTTCGTCTTCTGTCTCAGCCAAATGTGTATGCAGCTGAACGCCATACTCCCGGGCTAAAGCTGCGCTTTCACGCATCAGATCTCCAGTAACACTGAATGGAGAACAGGGAGCGAGGACTATTTGAGTGTAGGAGCCCGGTGTGCTGTCGTGATAAGCCTCAATCAGCCGTTGAGAATCCTTGAGGATTTGTTTTTCATCTTCGACCACACTGTCAGGAGGAAGTCCGCCTTTACTCTCACCAAGGCTCATCGATCCCCGAGAAGCATGCAATCGCAAACCTACTTCCAGGGCAGCTTCAATTTCATCATCCAGTCGGGAACCATTGGGAAATAAATATAGATGGTCAGAAGCGGTAGTGCATCCGGAGAGTGCTAATTCAGCCAGGGCAGTTTTGGTCGATATCCGGATATCTTCCGGTTTCAGTCTGGCCCAGATCGGGTAAAGGGTTTTTAACCAGTGAAATAAATTAGCATCCTGCGCTTCCGGAACCACGCGGGTTAATGTCTGATAAAAATGATGATGGGTATTTACCAGCCCGGGCAGCACAATGTGCCCTGATAAATCCAAAACCTGGTCTGCCTCATTTGGCAGCTGGTCTGATCCTCCGACCTGCTCGATAAAGCCATTTTTAATGAAAAGACCACCATCCTTTATTTCACGGCGGTGGTCATCCATTGTAACAACTACTTGAGCATTTTTAATAAGGAGCGTTGCCATAGGAAATTCCTGATTTTGAACTTGTCTGACAACATTAAGTTTAACAAAAATTTCCTCTCCTGTCAATTGTCTGACAAGTGCTGAGACAAGAATATGATTTTAATCATATGGTATCGGGAAAATTGTTATTTTACTCGGCTGAACTGCATTTCAAACGCTTAATCCCTGATATTCCCCCTCACTTCTAGCGATTAGAACAGAAAATTAAACAAGTTCTTAGCCAAAACTGGATTCAACAGGGAAAAGACAGCTACACTCAAGATCAGGATAAAACTAAGCAGGGCAACCAATGCCAAGCATCCTCCCCGATCAATTCTTTTCCGGGGTACTCTTGGTTTTTTCTTTTTTACTTGGGATTCAACTTTCTTTTTACCCTTCCTATTAGTGATTTCTTTAGTAATCACACCAGGCGAAGATATCTTATCCCCACGCTTTTTACCTAATTTTTTCGTTTGTGTTGTACCAACCTGATCAAGGTTAAAATTTACATTAAATCGGCCGCTTTGCGCTTTCAGCAGCTCATTTTTAAATTCTGCAGCCAACTGGAATCTATCATTAGGATGTACCTGAAGCGCTTTTTCCACTGCTTCTGCAACCCGTTTGGAAACTTTTGGATTTCTTTCCCGGACAGGTGTCAATTCTACCTGGTCCATGGTTTGGGCCAGGCTGTCCTCAGGAGTTAACCCGGTCAAAGCGGTATACAAAGTGGCACCCAGGGAATAGATATCTGTCCGGGCATCTGTCCGGGCTGCCCCATACTGTTCCGGGGGAGAAAAACCCATGGTCATCGCCCTGGCACCAGTAGTGGTCGTTAGATCCCCCTGCACAAGCTTTGCCAAACCAAAATCTACCAGGTAAACCTCTCCCCTCGGTGTGATCCTGACATTGGCTGGCTTGATATCCCGATGCAGAACTGCCGGATCAAGCGAATGCATATATGCCAGCGCATCACAAATTGATGCACCGATGAATACTACTTCTTCCTCTTCAAAGGGACCATGGTGTTCCAACTTCTCTTGGAGATCTTCACCCTCAATATAGTCCATGATCAGGTACTGACCCTGGTCTTCAAGGCTGAAGTGGTCTGAAACACGAGGCATATTCGGATGGCGGAGATTGGCAAGGATGGTTGCTTCCCGGCGAAATTGCCTGGCATAATCATCTATCGTAAACAGGTTCTCCTTAACAGCAACTTCGACACCCAGATTTTCATCTACCGCACGGAAGATAGAACCCATTCCACCGTGGCCTAACACCTCGATGATTCTGTACCTGTCAAGAAGGAGCTCACCTTGTTTAAGTGTCATCTAGTTTTAACTGCCGTACCTCAGATATCTAGATTTCTAACTTCATTTGCATGGGTAATGATAAATCGTTTCCTTGGCGGGACAGAGGAACCCATCAACATATCAAAGGTCCTGTCAGCCGCCGCTGCATCCTCAATTGTAACTTGGAGCAGGGTCCGAGTACTCGGATCCATAGTTGTATCCCAAAGCTGCCGGGGATTCATCTCTCCCAAACCTTTATATCGTTGAAGCTTAGCTTTTTCAGGGGTTAATCCCAATTCCTTAAATAAGTCCAGCTTTTCTTTCTCCGAAAAAACATAGATCTTTTTATTTTTATATGAGAGCCGGTACAGTGGGGGTTGCGCGATATATAAATGACCGGTATCAATCAAAGGCTGCATATATCTGAAAAAGAACGTCAACAGCAAGGTGCGGATATGGGCGCCGTCAACATCAGCGTCAGTCATGATGATCACTCGCCAATACCTCAACCCTTCAATGTCAAATCCTTCCCCGATACCAACACCCAGGGCGGAAATCAACGATCTGACTTCATTATTTGCCAGAATCTGGTTAAGCCTCGCTCGCTCAGTGTTCAAGATTTTCCCCCGCAGCGGTAAGATCGCCTGAAAATGGCGGTCCCTGCCCTGTTTGGCAGACCCACCTGCGGAATCACCCTCGACAATATAGATTTCGGACTCCTTCGGATCCCGGGAGGAACAATCGGCTAACTTTCCAGGCAAAGTCATGCTTTCCAGCGCAGATTTCCGGATGACCAGGTCTCTGGCTTTGCTGGCTGCCCTTCTCGCGCGAGCTGATGTCAAACACTTGTTTACAATAGCCTTCGCCGCAGCTGGATTTTCTTCTAAAAAGGTTTCAATCCCTTCCCCTACAACCTGCTGGGCATGGGTTTTAACCTCTGCGTTCATCAATTTTACTTTCGTCTGGCTTTCAAATTGAGGTGAGGGATGCTTAACGCTAATAATCGCGGTTAAACCCTCCCGGGTGTCATCCCCGGAAAAATTGGTGTCAGAATCTTTTAACAATTTCTTGGTTCTGGCGTAATTGTTTATCGTCCGGGTAATGGCAGCCCTTAAACCCGTCAAATGCGTCCCGCCATCAATGGTATTGATGGTATTGGCAAAAGCATACACAGATTCTGCATAAGAATCTGTGTATTGAAACGCCGCGTCAATCACAATATTATCAATTTCTTTCTCAACATGGATCACAGGATGCAATTTTACCCGGTTGCGGTTGAGATACCGTACAAAGGAAGTGATTCCCCCATCAAAGAAAAAATTCATCTCCTCATTGGTTCTTTCATCTGAGAATTTAATCGTGACACCCCGGGTAACAAAAGCCATTTCCCTGAACCGCTGAACCAGGGTTTCAAATGAATAAGAAAGCTCTTTATCGAAGATCGTTTTATCATACAGAAATGTCTGTGATGTGCCTGTTTTCCCCTTGGGTGCGGCGTCACCAACAACTTCCAGTTTTGTGACCGGGATCCCTCTTTCATACCGCTGAAAGTATTCTTTTTTATCCCGCCAGACCCGGACTTCAAACCACTCCGATAGTGCATTCACCGCCGACAGACCTACACCATGCAAACCACCGGATACTTTATACCCACTGCCTCCGAATTTACCCCCGGCATGAAGCTTGGTCATCACCAACTCAAGGGCAGGTACTTTTTTCTCCGGGTGAATATCAACCGGGATCCCACGGCCATTATCCGTGACCGTGACGCTCTCATCGGTATGAATGATGATCTCAATCTCATCACAATATTCTGCCAGAGCTTCGTCAATTGAATTGTCAACTACTTCATAAACCAGGTGATGAAGGGCTTTGATATCGGTTCCGCCAACATACATACCAGGACGAAGACGGACAGCTTCCAATCCCTCCAATACCTGAATATCTTTTGCATCATAAGACATTTTTTTCTTCTTCGCTGCCACAAAAACCTCCCGCAAGTTTAACGCAAAACCGCATCATACCATGATTTGGATTATTTCTCTATCGTCGGACGTTCTTCCTCGATCGTCTGGGGTTTACCTATCAGCTGAAGTTCTTCAAACCAACGGGTCATATCCTGGTAGTAAACAAAACTCGCTGCCAACATACCGGTTGTTACAAAAGCATGACCTATTATACTAATCATCATTAACCAGGAATTTTCCGGTGGAACCTGCCACACTATATTCAACCCCTGATTAACCACTATTGCCAGCATGATAAATAAACCGGTCTTATAGAAAGTCATATTAGTCAACCGGATGCTTTGCAGCATGGATTTCCAGGCTTTTTGACCTTGGGAAAATACGCCGTGAGGTGAGAAAAACAATGGAAATATCAGCCAGAAGGAGACAATTCCAAAGAGAATTATCACGAGTTGTCCCAGAGAGACACTGAAAAATGTAATACCTGTAGCTGCACAGCTTCCCAGCACTAAAATTCCCAGGAACAGGACAAACCACATCAAGCTTAACAGAAATGATTGGATACTTATCCGAGGCCACTCACGCAGAATCATCCGCCATTTCACTTCATCGAAGAGAGCTGCCTGCCTAACACTGGAAAAATACAAACCGCCCAAAGCTAACCCTGTTAAAAACAGCGCAAGGCAAATCATTATCGCGATGCTCAACTGAGGTATGTCCCAGAAGATCGGGTTACCAAGGGGATTTTCAATCGGCAATATTGAAGTAAACAAACTGAATATGCCTACTGGAAAAGATCTGAGAGTGATAAATAAATTGATCCGTTCAGCGGCGATCATCCATATTTCTTGGCTGGCTTCTACTATCTCTCCAAAATCGGGTGAGAGAAGCGCTGACACTTCATCCATTTCCGCAATTACCTCCTTAAGTAGGGTCGTTATTCGGAGGTGCGGTGCGAACCATAAAACCAGATCAAACCCAATCGGAAAAAGCAGTAAAATCAGATGTTTGGTGATGGCGTCAAACCCATTTTTGATGGATTTAAGAACATTGGGGGATTCTGGCAAGGCTATTTTGTTTATCTTCATCGATGCTCTATTTTACCATACAACAAGCTCTCAAAATCCTTTGAAAACCCTTGCCGAAGAGCGCTTAAATCCCCTGGCAAAGACCATATTGGGTTATTAATTTGGGAATGAAATTTCCTTTTTAGAGTTGTTCTGAAGTGATACAATCTCTTCTACTCATTCCATGATACTAAAAGCGTTTATCAAGGTACAAAAGTATCACGCGTATTTAAAAAGCGGATTGCCCAGGGATATGCTTGAGATTGTAGGGTATGGTGTATACATTGGGCAAAAGTTTTGGAAATGGTCCCAATTATCTTCAGTTCTACCTGGAGAAGAAACAAATAGTAATAGCAAGCCAGTTTAATAAGTAGAGGTACACATGACAAAGAAGATTGACACTTTATTCATTAATGCCCACGTTCTCTGCATGGATGAAACGTTTACCTGTTATGAAAACGGAGCCGTTGCCGTTCTGGATGATCATATCCATGCCGTCGGATCAGCAGATGCGCTCAAAAACGCATACACCGCCGGGGAAGTGATCGACTGTGAAGGCAAGGTTCTCATGCCCGGTCTGGTAAACGCCCACACACATGTCCCGATGAATCTGCTTCGCGGACTGGCTGATGACCTCCGGCTGGATGTATGGCTTCTTGGGTACATCATGCCTGTTGAACGGGAATACGTGAATCCCGAATTTGTCCGACTGGGAACTTCCCTTGCTTGCGCAGAATTGATCCGATCCGGTGTGACCTCTTTCGCAGATATGTATTATTTTGAAGACCAAGTGGCGGAAGGGGCTGCAGAAGCGGGTCTGCGGGCTGTCTGCTGTCAAACAATTTTGAAATTCCCGTCACCTGATGCCGCTTCCTATGAAGAAGCCCTGGCGGCTTCCGAGAAAATGATCAAAAAGTGGAAAGGCCATCCCCTGATCACTCCTGCGGTAGCTCCCCACGCAGCTTACACGTCCACAGTTGATATTCTGGATTCAGCAACCTCTTTGGCCCAGAAATATGATGTGCCATTACACATACACGTCTCTGAAACAGCCCAGGAAGTTGAAGACAGCTTAAGAGATCTGGACATGCCTGTTGTTCCCTACATTGAAGAGCAGAACATATTGAAATCAAAAGTTATCGCTGCTCATTGTGTTCATATCGATGAACGGGAAATGCATACCCTGCTGAAATACGGTGCTGGTGTTGCTCACAATCCCACCTCAAATTTAAAATTGTCATCAGGGATCGCACCAATCAGCCGCATGCTGGAACTTGGTCTTAATGTTGGTATTGGTACAGATGGAGTATCATCCAATAACGATCTGGACATGTTCGAAGAAATGCGTTTGGCAGCGCTGCTCGCTAAAGGAAGCAGCGGAGATCCCACAGTTGTCCCGGCCAGGACAGCTGTCGCCATGGCAACCAGCATGGGTGCAAGATCAATCCATCTTGGAGATCAGACTGGTTCTATTGTTGAGGGGAAGAAAGCGGACCTGATCCTGGTAAACCTTCAGACTCTGCATAACACTCCCCAGTTTAAAAACGATCCGGATGGTATTTACACTCAGCTTGTTTATTCCGCAAAATCCACCGATGTCACCGATGTAATGGTAAATGGAAAATGGCTCATGAGGTCCCGGGAATTATTAACTGTGGATCTTAGCCAACTGCTGCCCAAAGCCCAGGCTCTTGCGGTGGAAATTGACCAATTCCTGATCCAGCGCTTCCAATCCGTTTACTCCAAATTGATTGCGATCGGCGGCGCGGAAGAACAGGAAAGTTATGAGGTCCAGATCAAAGTTAAAGTGGATGATCCGCAAGCTGTCATTGATAAACTGCTCCAATCTGAATTGGAAATTCATTATTACCGCCACTACCATGAATTCGATACTTATTTCGAATTTGAAGATCCTGAAGAAGGTTGGCTCCGCTACCGCGAAGATGAATTTATTGATGAGGACGGCAACGTGGAGAACATCCGCTACAGGCTAACCTTAATCGGACAAAAAAGCGAACGGCACTTCCCCCAGGACGTTTTATTATCGCGGAGCAGGTTCATCGCCCCTGCCCCGCACAGCCTTCGATTTTATCGGGAATACTTCAATCCCTCGAATGAAACCTTCGTAGAAAAAGACCGGCGGCGGTGGAAAGTCTGTTTTCGTGATATCGAATTCTATATCAATGTGGACCGTCTGGACGACCCCGCTCTGGGGACCTTCCTCGAGGTTAAAAGCCGCACTTGGAGCCTCGATGATGCGGAAGAAAAAGCTCAAGTTGCCGAAGATTTACTTAACTTACTGGGCAATTTTCCCCAAGAGAAAGAAACCCTGGATTACATACAGATTGTCGGGTCAAAATCCTGAATTATGAAAATTGCTGCCCTGGCAGATATTCACGGTAATTATCAAGCCCTGATTGCCGTAATCGATCATGTTGAACGCTGGAAACCCGACCTGGTTTTTGTGTTGGGGGATATTATCAACCGTGGACCGCGCTCCAGGGATTGTTTGCATTTGATCCAACAAAAAATGGAATCTGATTCCTGGCAGACTATCACTGGAAATCATGAGCAATATGTTCTTGGATCTGGGAGTCCGGACTCTCCCAGAGCCGGGAATCAATTTGAACTGCGAAGAATAATCCATTGGACGTATCAATCCCTTTCTCCCGGTGATTTGGAATCAATCAAAGAATTGCCGCTGGAGATCGAAACCCAATTACCAGGGAACCAAATCGTGAAAGCCGTTCATGCATCTATGGGTGGAATACGGGTTGGCATCTACCCAGACTCCAGCCGAAAGGAAATCCTCGACCTTATTCAACCTGACGTGAATTTATTCCTGGTTGGCCATACCCATCAACCGCTGGTAAGGACAATCGGAAAAACAACTGTCATCAATGCCGGATCCATCGGCCTTCCATTTGACGGCAATACCCTGGCAGGATACGCCCAGATCACACAGGATCGGGACCAGTGGGCTGGAAAAATCATTCGCCTGGAATATGATCAGGAAGCTGCCTGTCAGGACTTTTTATCCACACAATTTATTCCGCAAGGAGGCCCATTAGCTGAACTTGTCCTCACAGAGTTGAAAATTGGCTGGCCTCAATTATCACGCTGGTTTCATCGCTATGAACAAGCCGTTTTAGACCACAAAATCAGCATAGAAGACGCAGTAGAGCAATATCTGGAATATCCTAACCTGAAATAAAACAATCTAAACGTAGAAACAACCTTAACAACAGGAAAAACATGACTAATCAGAGATTGGCGTTCGCAAAATCCGCGGCAGTAGAAACAGGAAAAAAATTACTGGATCATTTTTATAACGGGAACCGCCAGGGTAAATTAAAGGCAGATCAAACCCTGGTTACAAAAGCGGACCGGGATGCTGATCGCTTATTGCAGAACCTGATCAGGAAAGAATTTCCGGGTGATGGAATCCTCAGTGAGGAAGGCAGTACAGTTTTTCCCGGTAATGAACATGTCTGGGTCCTGGATCCGCTCGATGGTACGGTCAATTTCAGCCTGGGGCTGCATTACTGGGGTGTATCTATCGCTCATCTGGAACAGGGAGTTCCACAGACTGCCGCGGTATATTTCCCTGTTATTGATGAACTGTATACAGCATCCCACGGTGAGGGAGCAGAATTAAATGGAACACAAATCTTGGTATCAGATCCTCCAGTTGATTCTCCCTACTCTGTGTTTGTTCATTGTTCCAGAATGCATGACCGCTATCAAGTGACCCTTCCCTATAAAACCCGCTCATTGGGCGCAGCAGCGTATCATTTATGTCTGGTTACAAAAGGAACAGCCCTTCTGGCTTTTGAAAGCACACCAAAGTTATGGGATTTTGCAGCCAGTTGGCTGATAATAAAAGAAGCTGGAGGAGTGATTCGGGCAAACGGAGATCTCCAGCCCTTCCCAGCCCAGAGTGGTATTAAGTATAATGATCAAGCCTATGCAATACTCGCTGCCAACTCCGAAGCGATAATGGATAAAGCGGCAGCCGGGATTATTACTAAATAATTATCAGTAGAGGAGTAAAAGCTATGAAGTACAGATATTTAGGAAAATCGGGATTACAGGTATCCGCATTATCTTTTGGATCCTGGGTGACATTTGGAAGCCAGGTAGATATCGACAAAGCTGTTGAGCTGATGACGATTGCCTACGATGCCGGGGTGAACTTTTTTGACAACGCAGAAGTGTACAGCAATGGACTTGCGGAAACAATTATGGGAGAGGTATTAAAAAAGACTGGGTGGAAACAAAAGGATCTTGTACTCTCAACTAAAATATTCTGGGGCGGTGAAGGCCATAATGAAAGAGGCCTGTCCAGAAAACATATCATTGAAGGATTGGATGGATCCCTGGCCCGGATGGGTGTCGAATATGTGGATTTGATATTCGCCCACAGACCTGATATCCATACCCCTATTGAGGAAACTGTCAGAGCATTTAATCATGTTATCAATCAAGGCAAAGCTTTCTATTGGGGAACCAGCGAGTGGTCTGCCCAGCAAATTATGCAAGCATACGCGATTGCCAGACAGGAACATCTTATTCCACCCTTGATGGAACAGTCCCAATACAACATGTTTCACAGAGATCGCATTGAAAAGGAATATCACCGGCTTTACAGTGAAATCGGGTTAGGGACAACTATCTGGAGTCCTCTGGCAAGTGGATTATTAACCGGTAAATACAACCAGGGAATTCCAGAAGATTCAAGGGCAAACCTTGAAGGGTATGAATGGCTGCTAAAACGTTTCACA
>CBDVDO010000013.1:0-13293 GCA_965372765.1 uncultured Anaerolineales bacterium | reverse complement strand
AAAGCAAGATAGATCGAGTAATAACAAAAGAAGAAACCCTGAAGATATTATATGAAGCGGAAGAAGCTGGTCTGGTGCATACCACCGGGAATTACCAGGGACCAAACTACTACATTTGCAACTGCTGTACTTGCAGCTGCGGTATCCTGCGAGCTGTGGTTGAATTTAACAAACCGTCTGCAATCACAAAATCTGATTTTTTGGTTGTAATTGACGATGATTTATGTACCTCCTGCGGGGTTTGTATTGAACACTGTCAATTTGATGCCCTTGAACTGGGCGATTTGGTTTGCGAAGTTGATCCGGGAAGCTGTGTCGGCTGTGGATTATGTGTGCCAGCTTGCCAGGATGAGGCTATGATATTAATCCGCCGACCAGAGGGAGAGGTGCTTCCACCTCCTGAGAATCTTAAGACTTGGGGAGAAGTACGCTTCGAGGGATAAAAAGTCGATCGAAATCAGGGGGATGAATAATCGATCTTGGAATAACTGAATTTACTAATCCTTGAGAGTCCAGCGATCATCTTTATTCAACCTGTCTGGCGCTGAAAAAAACCAGGGTCCAGTTTACTCAATAGACCTCCAATGGTAGAATTGGCGAGGTTTTTTTTATTTATACTTACCCTCAATTTGGCGAGGAGGACCTTTCGGCAATGGCGAAGCATCATGAAGTAAATCCCAATCATTTCAGTCTTCCCCAACGCATAGTGCGTCTGGGTGAATTGGCATATAACTTATGGTGGACCTGGAATCCTGATGTTCAGCGGTTGTATAAAAGAATTGACGGTGATTTATGGGAACAGACATCACATAATCCAGTTCAATTCCTGAGAAACGTGGAAAGAGCGAAATTAAATGCAGTCACCCATGACAGCTACTTTCTTGATTATTATGATCAGGCGCTGCTGGCTTTTGATCAGTACATGGAGCGAGAAGATACCTGGTACCAGAAAAATCATGGGCATGTGCAGAATGAACTCATTGCCTATTTTTCATCTGAATTTGGGCTGCATGAAACTCTGCCAATTTATGCTGGTGGTTTGGGTGTGCTTTCTGGCGATCACCTTAAAGAAGCCAGTGACCTGGGATTGCCGCTTGTTGCCATGGGGTTTCTCTATACCAAGGGATACTTTACCCAGTTGATTACTGAGGATGGTTGGCAGGAAGCCCAGTATGTAAAGCTGAAATTTGATGAATTGCCCGTGCTGCCCCTGGTTGATGAAAATGAAAAACCATTAACAATAGAGGTGGAATTAGCTGGCAGGGAAGTTTTAGTCAGGATTTGGAAAATCCAGGTTGGAAGAGTCCCCCTATATCTGCTGGATACGAATGTTGAGGGAAATTCAGAGGAGGACAGGGAATTAACCTCTCGTTTGTACAGCAGTGATCTGGACTTGCGCATCTCACAGGAAATTATCCTTGGGATAGGCGGTGTGAGAGCCCTGCGAAAGTTGGAACACGATCCTGTTGTCTGGCATATGAATGAAGGCCACTCGGCTTTCCTGGCCCTGGAACGATTGAGGGAATTGGTAAAGAACGGTTCTAGCCTGGAAGAAGCAATTGAGATTATTAAAGGTAAAACCGTCTTTACTACTCACACACCTGTTTCTGCTGGTAGTGATGAATTCCCCGAGTGGTTGATTGATAAGTATTTCTCAGCATTCAAGGAGAAGCTTGGGCTGGGAAGAGAGCAGTTTATCGATCTCGCCCGCTATAAGGTATCCTGGGGGGAAACTTTCAGTATGCCTGTCTTAGCCATGCATATGTCGAGCCTTCGCAATGGTGTTTCTGAACTTCATGGCGAAGTGGCCAGGGAAATGTGGAACTATCTGTGGCCCGATACCCGTGTCGAAGAGGTTCCTATCAGCCACATCACCAATGGGATTCATACCGGAACCTGGCTTGCCCGCAGGTTAAGACATTTGTATGGAAGATATTTGGACTCTGATTGGATGGAAAATATTGATGATCCGAAGATCTGGGAAAAAATTAACAATATTCCCGATGAAGAACTCTGGGCTGTCCGCCGGCACCTGAAAAGAAAACTGGTCTTTTATATGCGGGAACGAGCCCGCGGTCAGTGGATCCAGGATAAGATTCATCCTGTTCAAGTGATCGCTTCTGGTGCTCTGTTGAATCCTTATGTTTTAACAATTGGTTTTGCCAGACGGTTTGCCACTTATAAAAGGGCAGATCTGATTCTAAGAGACTTCACCCGCTTGTTAAATATCATCAATCACCCCGATATGCCGGTGCAGATTATCTTTGCAGGGAAAGCCCATCCTGCGGATAAACCCGGAAAATTGCTTATCCAGAATGTGTATCGTAAAGTAAAAATGGCTGAGAGCGGGGGACGGCTGGTTTTTCTGGAAGATTATGATATGAATTTGGCGAGATATCTCATTCAAGGCGTGGACGTCTGGCTGAATACTCCCCGACGGCCGAATGAAGCTTCTGGGACATCAGGACAGAAGGCCGCCTTAAACGGCGCGCTGAATTTTTCAGTCCTGGATGGCTGGTGGAGGGAAGGATTTAACGGTAATAATGGCTGGGCAATTGGAAGAGATGAAAGCAGCGAGGATTACAACCTTCAGGACGAAATGGATGCTGAAAGTCTTTATGATACGCTGGAGAATGAAATCATTCCCCTTTTCTATGATCGTTCTACAGGCAACCTGCCAGTAGAATGGATTGCCAGGATGAAAGAATCTATCCGGACGCTTGCGCCTGAATTCAGCATGCGAAGAATGGTGAAGTCTTATGCGCAGGATATGTACTTTCAACTGATGGACAGGGATAATTAAGTTAAGAATAGTGTTATTGTTAATGAGCAGGTTAGACAGGTTAAGCCAGGTTTAGAAAAAAAGGATTACTGGATATGTATACATTCCAGCTTACACAGGAAAGTTTGTTAATTGCCCTATTCATTTTTTTGATTCGGCTGATCTCGACAAGTTTAGATACTTTGAGATTGATTTTCACCTTGAGGAGCAATAAAATCTGGGTCTGGCTGCTCGGTTTTATCAACTCTTTGATCTGGTTGTTGACCATCGCAATTGTTTTGTCAGATACAAAAAACATGCTCAATGTGGTTGTATACGCGGCTGGGTTTGCGACCGGAAATGTCACCGGGATGTGGCTGGAAAGCAAATTGGCAATAGGTTTTGCTGAGATTCGAGTGATTAGTTCCCAATGGGGAGCTGCTATTATCGATGTGTTACGGGAAAACGACTATGCTGTTACTGAAATCCCTGCCAGGGGGAAGGACGGCATGGTATCAGTGATTACTTGCAGCGTTAAGCGGAAGCAGATTCAGCAAATCGAGGAGCTGGTCCGGGAAGTGGATGAAAAAGCATTTATAACAACAGAGGATGTTGTAGCTGTGCGGCGGGGGATATTAAGAGGGAAGTAATATATTTTCAATCTAAAGGATAAACCGGGAAAACTCCCGGTTTATCCTTTAAGTATCAGATCAACTCAGTAATCGGGATCGGTTTGTCCTCCAGGGTGAACTGCCAGGCGCAGTAATAACTTTCCGGATGATCATCCGGGGGGCAGCAAATCACCGCAGTCCGGATCCGGTCATCGATTGTGTGGGCAAAAAAAGCATATTCGGCTATCCCCACAGGTTTACAGGGAAAATCATCCAGCCCTCTTCTTTTACGAGCAGACTGCACCCGGCAGTCGTTCATTTCAAACCGTAATGTCTGTTGGTCAATATCAATTAAAGATTGGTCGTTAATTCGGGCGTATAACCGGAACTGAAGAGCTTTTTTCAGGGCAGGAATTCCACTGCCGGGGGTAATATTGTGGAGGCGCATAATTCTTTTCGCTTCGATTTGAGTAAAGGAGATCCAGGCTTCCTTATCCAGTTCGATAGCGGTTTCCATCCCGTACTGTTTTTCTACTGCCTGAAACCAGAGACCGTCATGAGCAAGCCAATTTTTTGCTTGATCTTCCAACATCTCGATTAAGGTTTCTTTGGAAAGGGATTGAAGTATTTCTCGGTCAGGCATGAGCACCTCACAGGTTTGTCCGATAGGGGGGTAATGAATTGTTTTTTTGAGTACCTCAGAAAAGAAACTCCCCGTCCTGGTATATCAGGTCATTATCCACTGTGATGGTTGAATCGGATCTCATATCACAGATCATGTCCCAATGCAGGGCGCTTTTATTCTTGCTACCGGTTTCGGGGTATCCGGCGCCGACAGCTATGTGGATTGTACCTCCAATCTTTTCATCAAAAAGGATGTTGCCTGAAAATTGCTGGATTCCCGCATTCATGCCAACAGCAAATTCTCCGACATATCGCGCTCCTGGATCAGTATCTAACAATTTCAGCAAATAATCTTCCTGTTCCTCCGCAGAAGCTTGAACAACCTTGCCATCCTTAAAGGTCAATTTAATCCCTTTAACTGTTACTCCGCTATAGATCGCCGGGTAAGAGTATCGGACCCAGCCATTCAGCGATTCTTCAACCGGACCGGTAAAAATTTCACCATCTGGCATGTTGTTAGTGCCGAAGCAATTAATAAAGGTTCTATCTTTGACTGATAATTCCAGGTCAATGTTTGGCCCTTTTAGCTGGATCCGGTCATGATCTTGAAAGAGAGCTAAAGCCGCTTTTTGATTTTCTTTTACCTGCTGCCAGAGGTCGATGGGGTTATCCCTGTCAGCAAAGCAAGCCTCGTAAACGAAGTCCTCAAAAGCTGTCAAGCTCATCCCGGCTTCCCTGGCATAGGCCGGTGTTGGGAAGAGCGTAGTCACCCACTTAAACTCGTCATGGGCTCCCCTGTCCATTTGAGTCGCGAGGATAGGCGATTGAGCTTGCTGGAATATGGCCTGTTTTCCAGGTGGAAAATCAGCCAGTTGGTTAGGATTGGTTAAGGAATGGATTCTGATCCGGGACTCAAATTGGTTGTAAACCTGACTTCTGAGCTGATCGACATGCGAGAGCTGTTGATCACTTCCAAAGGAAAACAATTCTCTGTTTTGTTCCGGAAACTTCAACAGCGGATAAGGAAAGCCGCCATGAGTTAATATTTCCTGGAATAATGCCCTGACCAATGGTTCGGCAGCGGTAGTGGCCTCGATGGCAACCCGGTCTCCAGGCACTACTCTGGCTGAATGCTCCACTAAAATTTTAGCTAATGTTTGTATTCTAGGATCCATCCTTGATCTCCTTGTGGCCAAAGTTATTTTCTATCTAATTCTAGCACGAGAAAAACTAAAATCGAGAGTTCTCGAGGGCGGTTATTTGTGATGAGATCAGAATAATTTTGAATGTGCATTGACTATTTGACGGGAGATATCTGACTTGGCAGTTCCACCAAGCCCGATTATAATTTTGGAGTGGCAAAGAACAAAGACTCCCGAGATTTGTCTGTAAATGAATTACGCAGACTGCTGATAGAAAAACGGCGTTCAGGCCGCCATGAACGCATTGAACGCTATCGGGAAACGGGGAGAATTGTCCGTTTGGTTTCAGATGAAGAAGAAACAACATGGGATGATATCCGGACAACATCTCCAGAAGGGGAAGGACCTCAAGACCCGGTTGATGAATCAAGGAAACGCGGGAAACGAGTAGTCGATGGCTTTCTCCTCACGGTAGAAATTCTAGCCGTTTTGGGTTTGGTCTTTGTCCTTTTTAATGGGCTGGACATTCTGCAGGAACTTAATCGGGAAGTTGCCCTGGCGCTTGAACAACCGACGTTAACCCCAACACCATTAATTGTGGCAGTTGTTTTACCATCTGGTCATACTCCGCCGGATTCTCCGGGGGGTAGTAAACCGAATATAGCAGAAATACCTGAGCACCTGCAGCCCGTGGTGCAATCTTATGGAGAAATTCCAATTCCGACCCAGGGGCCGCAACACGCGATCCGGCTGCAGATCCCGAAAATCAATCAGGATGTGCCGATTGTGGAAGGGGATGGCTTTGAGCAATTAAAAAAAGGTGTTGGGCACCATATCAATTCCGCCAACCCGGGTGAATCTGGCAATGTGGTATTATCTGCGCACAATGATATTCATGGAGAAATATTTAGGAACCTTGACCAATTGGAAGCTGGTGATTTAATAATTATTTTTTCCGAAAGGAAAAGTTATACTTATGTTGTGGAAGATGTGTTATTCGTTGAACCTACCCAGGTTGAGTTTCTGGCATCAACAGGTGCACCAACGGCTACACTCATATCCTGTTATCCATATATGATAGATAATAAAAGAATTGTTGTAATTGCGAATCTAATTGACAGCTAAGGAGTTATAAGATTTATGGCAAAGAAGAAAAGGGCGTTTAATCCTGATTACAGCTACGTAATTAAAGATTTAAAGAAGATCGGTATCATTGCGGGATCATTGTTAGCGATCTTGATTGGGTTATCTTTTTTCCTCTAGTAGAAAGAGCTTGGGTCGTCTGCTCTTTGAGGAAAGAGAATCGGGCAGGTAAATTTTACAGAGCAAATTGATATGGACTCACAAGAATCGATCAAATCACCATCCTGGTCTACCACCACTAAGTTAATTTTTGGATTAACGATGGTGGCGATTTTGGCTGGAATTTTCATCTACTACCGGTCAATTGTCTCTTTGTTGATACTTGCTTTCATCATCACCTATCTGTTCCGGCCGGTTGTGATTTACTTAACTGAAAATACGAAAATGTCCTGGCGTTTCAGCACAACGCTGCTTTTTTTTCTGATAATCATTCTATTGATTGGACTATTAACCGGCGCCGGATTGGCAATCGCCCAACAGATAACCAGTTTGGTTCGTGTGCTGCAGGAATTTGTGGAAAACCTACCTGAATTAGCAAATGATCTAACGGTGTACCTGGGGCAATATGGCGGTGTTGGGGAATTTATTAATCTCAATGATCTCGCTAATCGAGCCCTGGAAGCAATTCAACCTTTCCTGGGACAGTTAGGAAGCATTGTGGGATCAATCGCTACAGGTGCGGCCGTCAGTATTGGCAGAATATTTTTTGTGGTATTTGTTGCCTACTTTATCCTGGCTGAATCTCAGCAGGTAGGAAAGACTCCGATCGAACAAATTCCGCAATATGACTACGATGTCCGGCGTATGTCCCGCCAATTAAGAATCGTCTGGGATTCCTTTTTTAGAGGACAGATCATCATATTTATGATGGTATTTGTGGTCTATTCGATAGTTTTATCTTCTCTTGGAGTCCGAAACCCGATAGCGCTGGCGGCGATGACAGGATTGGCTGTGTTTGTTCCCTATGTGGGTATCTGGGTCACAGCTTCAGTTTTGTTTGTGGTTACCTTTTTTCAACCCGCTAATTATTTTGGTTTGCAACCCTGGCAATACGCGGCGGTGGTTCTGGCGGTAGCTTTGGTGATCAACTTTACTTTTGACAATTACATCACACCGCGTTTTCTTGGTAGGACTCTGGATATACACCCCGCAGCAGTGCTGGTTGCAGCACTTGTTATGGCGAGTCTATTGGGAATAGTTGGGATTTTCCTGGCAGCGCCTGTTGTTGCTACACTAAAAATGCTTGGAATGTATATTTTCAGGAAGATGTTTGATCTTGATCCCTGGCCGGACCCGGAAGTTGAACTCCACCGAATTGAATTTCCCTGGTACCGTTGGTACAAGCAGCTGGTAGAATGGCTGAAAACGGTTTGGTTGAAGGTCCGAAAAGATAAAAAAGATTAACAAAAAACTGCTGATTAGTTCTCCATAATCAGCAGTTTTCCATTTAACGATTTGACGTTAGACAGTGATTCCAACAGGGGAATAGAGGATTTCCTGAATGTTGACGATTTTCCGGCGGAGGTTTTTATCAGTTACCAGAAGTTCTGTAATTTTCTCATGTCCGTACATCACCGTTGTATGATCTCTCCCGCCTAACATTTCTCCAATTTTTGGCAGGGACAATTCACTTTCTTCCCGCAGCATGTACATTGCGATCTGACGCGGGAAGGAATATTTCTGGCTTCGACTCTGGCTGAGAAGTTCTTCTATTGAAACACCGTATTCATGGGCGATAGTATTTAGGATTTGCTGCGGTTCAATTTCCTTTGCCTCGGGCATTAAATCAGCCAGGGCATATTCAACCAGCTTTTCATCCAGCGCCATCCCTCTTAAATCGGAGTAGGCCATGATGCGGGTCATTGCGCCTTCCAGTTCCCTGATATTGGTTTGGAAGCGATGAGCGATATCCTCGAGGATGGAATCCGGAAGTGAATACCCCATTCGGTCAGCTTTTGACTGAAGAATAGCCACTCGCGTTTCAAAATCAGGAGGTTGAATATCTGCTGCCAGTCCCCATTCGAATCTGGAGCGTAATCTCTCTTCAAGGGTGACCATAGCCTTGGGAGGTCGGTCAGAAGTCATCACGATTTGTTTGTTCTGGCCGTGTAATGTATTAAATGTGTGGAAAAATTCTTCCTGGGTGGATTCTTTTCCAGCAATAAACTGGATATCATCAATCAGCAGTACGTCAATCCGGCGGTATTTATCCCTGAAAGCCGGGGTTGTATGACTCCGGATTGCAGTGATCAGGTCATTGGTAAATTCTTCTGAGGAAACGTATAAAATCTCAAGCCCCTGAATCTGGCACATATTGCCAATTGCGTGCAGCAGGTGGGTTTTTCCTAACCCCACACCACCATAGAGGAAGAGAGGGTTATACGTCTGAGCAGGTTTCTCTGATACAGCAAGGGAAGCTGCGTGGGCCAGCCTGTTGCTGGGTCCGACCACAAAGTTATTAAAGTTGTAGCGTTTGTTGACGTAGATCCGATGGGGAGGTGAGTTTTCTACCTGGGGTGGTACCAAATCAGCTTCTTCTTTGAGCTCGTTCTGTTTTTTCTTCGCATTCTGGCCAGCTCCGTATTTCACTTCAAAGCAGATATCAACAGGATGGTTAAGTGTTCCGGCAAGCAACTTGGTGATCGTACTTTTAAGACGGCTGTCCAGCCAGTCCCGGGCATAGGCGTTATGAACGCCGATTTGAAAAACATTATCAGAAACTGAGATTAATTCTGCATCTCGTACCCAGGTATCATAAGCTGCTTTGGGCATTTCCATCTGTAATTGCCCGAGAGCAGCTTGCCAAGCTTGCTGTCCTTCCATGAATCCAGTCCTCCTCACTTCTTCCTGAAAAGAAGAATACACTCCTGTCTGGAATTTCAAACACCAAATGCACTGGAGTAATAGCCTATTCTGTTAATAAAAAATCCCAAAATGGGGGAACGCTTCAAGGATAATTCTAATGGATGATGGCAGGTGTAGCAATCCCAACCCCCTAAAAAAAAACGATTTATTAAGGTTGGCAATCTTAAGGAAAACTTTGAAAAGAACCAGGTTCAGGGTTACTCCGGATTGGGGTTTTTTACAGTCGATTTGGGGTTTCGGAACTTAAGACCCCCTACAGATAGGGGTAAGCTAAAAACCAAATGTCCTTATCTTAAAACATTCAAGATATGAAATTATCTATCTAAGCAGTTACTAACCCGTTTACTTGAATCTCACGGTTTAAATGAAGGTTTTCTGGTTTCTATTTGTAGTTGAATTTGATTTATGTCGCTTTTAATCGCGTGAAATACCCTGTTTAGCTTACCAGTTTATCCTGGAAATATTTATCCAGACAGATATCTCAGCTAGATAACTCTATGTTAGAATTTGAACCATGGAAGAAACTCGTTCCCCTTCAGTCAGATCTTTCTTTCCCCTGGTATTTTTTCTTGCTGTCCCGGGATGGATTTGGCTGATATATCTTATAACCCAGACACTTCCTACTTTAGGCAATCGTTGGATGTTCTTCGTTGCGGCAGTTTTTGCCGTGACAGGAACATCCATGCCGTTAGTTGCCTATCTCAACCGAATTATCAAACCATTTGGCCCGGCTACCTTTGAATTGATAGTGCGGGAATCGACCATGATCGGGGTTTATGCAGGCATCTTAATCTGGCTCAACAAAGGACAGGTGCTTACCTATGGGCTGGTAATCATCCTGGGAATCGGTCTTATAATTGTAGAGCTATTAATCCGTCTTCGGACCCGCAGCGAATGGCATCCAGTAGAGTAATGGCTGGACTTATTGCCTGGCTGCCGGGCATCATCTCTGAACTTGGTTTTGAGGTTGTTTGTAAATGAATTCATTAAGTCAATTACCTTCAGTTGATCAGGCTCTTACTTCATCCAGGGGAAAAAAAATGGAGGAGAAGTACGGTCACAATCCCGTGGTTAAGGCTATCCGGGCTAGCCTGGATCAAGCCAGACAGGAGCATCTTCAAGAAGGGTCAGCCGTTCCGGACCTGGCATCTATCCTCATTACTGCAGAAAGTTTATTATCCAGTTGGTTAAAACCAACCTTGTTTCAGGTATTAAATGCCACGGGTGTCATTGTTCACACCAATCTGGGAAGAGCGCCGCTAAGTGAAGGGGCATTAGAGGCAGTAGGGGAAGTAGGAAGAAATTATTCCACCCTTGAATTTGACCTGGAGTCCGGAGGCAGGGGGTCGAGATTAATTCACGCTGAATCCCTTTTTCAGCAGCTGCTGGGAGTTGAATCTGCTCTGGTCGTTAATAATAATGCCTCCGCTGTATTACTGATGCTGACCGTGTTGACCAGGGGGAAAAAGGTGATTATTTCCCGATCCCAGTTGGTTGAAATTGGCGGAGGTTTCCGGATTCCGGAAGTGCTGCGCCATTCCGGCACGGAACTGGTTGAAGTCGGAACCACCAACAAGGTGCACCTTTTTGATTATGAGCGTGCTTTCAATGAGGAAACAACTGCAGTGATGCGGGCCCATTCATCCAATTACTCAATTGTCGGATTTACAAGTGAACCGGACATAAAGGACATTATCAAAAGCGCTCACCAGGCAGGCTTGTGGTTTTTTGATGATCTTGGATCGGGGGCTTTACTGGATACCAGCCCCTTTGGTTTAAAGCATGAACCCATGGTTCAGGAATCCCTGGCGGCGGGAGCGGATCTGGTGTGCTTTTCCGGAGACAAGCTGCTGGGTGGACCGCAGGCTGGGATTATTCTGGGGAGCAAAGAACTGATCGATCAGCTGAAAGTTCATCCCCTGGCAAGAGCGATCCGGGCTGACAAGATGGCCCTGGCAGCGTTGTCCGCAACCTTGTATCATTATATTAAGGAAGAGGCTTTTGAGAAAGTGCCTATCTGGCAGATGATCTCAGCTTCTGTAGAGGAAATTAAGACCCGGGCAGAAAACTGGCAAAAGACCCTGGGGTTGGGCGAAGTGACAGAATCAAAATCGATGGTTGGTGGTGGGAGCTTACCTGGAGAAACACTGCCTACAATGGTTTTGACAGTAGATGTAGATCACCCCCAGAAGCTGCTGGCGGATCTGCGCGATGGATCTCCCGCAATTATCGGCAGGATTGAAAATGACCGGGTGATATTTGATCCCCGAACGATTCTCCCCCAATCAGATACGGATTTTATGCGAGCATTTAAACAAATTTGGAGCGATTATGAAAAATGAACTGACCGGACTGATGGAAAGGGAAGATATAGACGCGATTTGGATTTTAGGTTCCGCGACTCATAATCCTGCAATGATGTACTTTACCGGCGCAGTGCACCTGGGCTCTGCGGATCTTATCTTGAAAAGGGGAGAAGAACCGGTGATTTTTTGTAACCCCATGGAACGGGACGAAGCAGCCAGCACTGGGTTAAAGGTAATAAATGCAGCTAAGTACGAATATGTTAAATTGCTGGAAGAGACAGGCGGCGACCTGAATAAAGCTGGAGCGTTGGTTCGGAAAAAAATGTTTGAGGAACTGGGAATCACTCAAGGCAGGATTTCCGTTTATGGAAAAACTGAATTGAGTTCCCAAATCGGAGTGTTATCAATTTTGGGTGAACTGCTTCCCGGAATTGATTTTATCGGAGAAGGAGCCAAATCCATTCTGCTGGAAGCCCGGGCAACAAAGGATGAGAGTGAAATCCAGCGCATCCGGAAAATGGGAGAGATTACCACAGGGGTAGTTGGCAAAACAGCCACCTTCCTTCAAGGATGTAAAGTCCGGGAAGATGAGGTCTTGCTGAATAAAGACGACACGCCAGTTACTGTCGGGCAGGTAAAGACAAAGATCAATTACTGGTTGGCGGAACAGGGTGTAGAAAACCCTGAAGGCACGATCTTTGCCATCGGGGGGGATGCAGGAGTTCCTCACAGCGCGGGTAAACCCGCTGATGAAATCCGGTTGGGAAAAACAATTATCTTTGATATTTTCCCCCAGGAAGCAGGCGGTGGGTACTTTTTTGATTTCACCAGAACCTGGTGTCTGGGTTATGCGCCGGAAGCTGAAAAAAAGCTGCACCAGGATGTGTGGTCTGTATATCAGGGGATCATGAAAGAATTGGAAGTTGGTCGGTGGGCTCCGGATTTTCAGGAGCGTACTTGTGAATTATTTGAAACCCAGGGACATAAAACAATCCGGCAGGATACTCAGCTGCAGTCTGGATATGTACACAGCCTGGGTCATGGATTGGGATTAAATGTGCATGAGCGCCCCTGGTTCGGGAAGGGGGCTAACCAGGAGGACAAATTGGCGCCCGGATCTGTAGTTACCATTGAACCGGGATTGTATTACCCGGAAAAAGGAATGGGGTGCCGTTTAGAAGACACGGTTTGGGTCAAGCCGGACGGATCAATGGAAATCCTGGCAGATTATCCCTATGATCTGGTTTTACCCATGGAGAACTGGAAAGAATAAACCAATCCGGTATACTCTAGATGAGGAAGGTTTCAATATTATTGCCGGAAGAATGCCAGAGGTAAACAGTCATGAAAAACGCCGCTGATGAGAAAACCATAAACAAGGATCTGAAGAATCCGGTTGCCCGCATTTTGGGGATCGAGACTTCTTGTGATGAAACCGCAGCATCTGTGGTTGAAAATGGCCGTGAAATTCTCTCCAGCGCAGTCGCTTCCCAGTCAGATCTTCATGCCCAATTCGGAGGTATTTTTCCGGAAGTTGCCTCTCGCCAGCATATCCTGGCAATCTATCCGATTATTGATCAGGCGTTAAAAGAAGCCCATTTGAAATTGGCTGATTTGGACGGCATCGCGGTTACCCGCGGTCCGGGACTGCCAGGGTCGTTGGTCGTGGGAATTAATATGGCCAAGGGATTGGTGATTGGCAGCGGATTGCCTTTATTGGGTATCAACCACCTGGAAGGACATCTTTATTCAGCCTGGTTGAAGGAAGAGGGGAAAGGGAAAAAGAAGGAACCAAAATTCCCTTTGTTGGCTTTGATTGTCTCCGGTGGACATACTGAACT
>CBDVDO010000012.1:0-13535 GCA_965372765.1 uncultured Anaerolineales bacterium | reverse complement strand
TATTACCAGAAGCCCTGCCCTTGCCTCATCAGGAAGAATTTTCACTTGGAATCCTGAAAAAGGACAAACCCCACAGAATTTTATTCGAGTTCCTGGTAAATCCTGTTCCAGAAGAAATTGATCAGGCAGTCATTGCTTCCGGGGAGTTTTTCCTGAAACGCAAACCCCGCGATTACACTATTCCCTTCACCTTAGATCGCCCAATGGTCACAGAACTCGAAGAACCGCCACCTCCGCCAGAAGAAATCTTCAGAGCTATTTCTCATCTGGCGTTTTACCGGCTACAGGAAAAAGCCCAGAAAGACATTGCCAGCGGTAACCCAGGAACAGCATTCCAGCGGCTAATCAACTTGTCTTCTCATTTAATGGCAAAGGGTGAGGAATCTCTGGCAAAAATCGCTATGCATGAAGCGGATTATATTAAATCACACAACAATTTCAGTCCTACTGGAAAAAAGCAGCTGAAATATGGAACCATTCGGCTGATGCTTCCTGACAAAACATGATTACCTGTAAAGTGTGCAATAACCAGGAATATCACGGCGTTTTCTTTTGCGGTGAGTGTGGATCGCAACTGGTATTAGTCGATGATAAAAATGTGGACACATTCATTTATCCCTCTCAGGTAAGGGGATTAGAACTTGATATTTCCAACACCATTCCAAAAAAATTACTGGAAAATAAAACCTTCATTCTCTATTGTATAGAGAATGAAGAAATGATCAATATTCCTGATCAGGAAGAATTTACCATAGGTCGTTTTGTAGATGGACAGGTAATTACTCCGGATGTGGATCTGAATCTCTATGAAGCCTTCGATAAAGGTGTTTCCAGACTCCATGCGACAATCCGGGTCAATCTGGAGAAAAACAAAATTCACGTAATAGATCTAGGATCTGCCAATGGATCTAGTGTAAATGGTTATGAAATTCCAGCGAATTCAGAAGTACCCCTGAATCACGGTGATGTGCTTACATTAGGAAAATTCAGTATGAAGGTGATCCTGCCAAAGGAATTGAAATAAGGAAGGATATTATGTCAACTACAGTCATAGTCCACATTAGAAATGCTGAACCTATGCTTGCAGAAATTGAAGAGCTGCCGCAAGCAAGCGATACGTTAATCACACTTAGCAATCCACGACAGCGGGACGGAAAGGATTTGTTATTTCTTGAGCGTAATGTGGTAAACGTTATTTGGCCCCTTGCGGAAATCAGCTTCATAGAAATCCTGCCAGGAGAAACAGCTGAAGATGTGGTCAGCTTCATCAGGGAATAACAACTATGAGTTCTGAAAGTTCAAAACATAAAATACTTGTTGTGGATGATGAAAAACGCATGGTGAGATTCATCCAATTGAACCTTGAGCAGGATGGTTTTCAAGTTCTCACAGCCTACAATGGAACGGAAGCTCTGGAACAGGTACGCACCCAGCTTCCGGATTTAATCCTGCTTGATATCATGATGCCGGATATCAGTGGATTTGAAGTGTTAAAAAGAATCAGAGAGGTCAATACTGTCCCTGTTATTATGCTGACTGCAAAAGGCGAGGAGGATGATCGAATCCAAGGTCTGGAACTAGGCGCAGATGACTATATAACCAAACCATTCAGCCCCCGGGAAATGGTCAGCCGCATACGCGCGGTATTGCGCAGGACACGGTCATTTAAGGAAGACCAGGTTGACCTGATCAAAGTGGATGACCGTCTGACTATTGATTTTTCACGTCGTGAAGTATGGGTCGAAGGTAAAATAGTTGATCTTCGACCAACAGAATACCGACTTCTCTATCATCTGGTAAAAAACGCTGGCTGGGTTAATACCCACGAGCAGCTGTTATCAAAAGTTTGGGGTTTTGAGTATCAGGATGAACCACATTATGTTCGCCTGTATGTAAATTACCTTCGCAAGAAATTAGAACAAGACCCCTCCAATCCAAAATACATCTTAACCGAACGGGGTGTCGGATATCGGTTTGTTAATTACCGGAGGGACCAGGAGAAAGCAGAATAATATCAGACAGTCCTTTTCAATACTCTCCCCCTTCAATTGAAAAAAGAATAATAATCCGGGTTATTATTGATTAAAATTGACAAGATTAAGAACTGTCCTTTTTTTAATTTTCCCTGGATCTCTCAGTGACAGGATAAATGAGTTTACTTGCCATCTTGGATAGACTAGTTTATACTCTCTCAAGAAAAATATAGGAGTTCAGAAAATGTCTTTCCAGCGTATATTATTAGTTGATGATCACGAGGTCGTGCGTCTGGGATTAAAATCCCTCTTAGACCGACATACCAAATTCCAGGTTGTAGCCGAGGCTTCCACTAGCGATGAAGCTATCGCCAAAGTAGAACAATATCATCCTGATGTAGTGGTAATGGATATCCGTCTGCCAGGCGGCTCAGGGATTGAAGCCTGCGAAAAGATCATTGAAATGTATCCGGATACAAAAGTCATTATGCTGACCTCGTATGCCGAAGATGAAATGCTCTTCTCCTCGATCCGGGCTGGTGCATCTGGCTATCTCCTGAAACAAGTAGGAAGCAACGAGTTGATCGACGCTATCGAGGCAGTAGGACGTGGTGAGGCACTGCTTGATCCTGCGGTAACACAGAGAATATTTAAAGAAGTCAGAAAAGCCGCCAGGGATGAAGAGGCATCAGCTTTTTCTGACCTCACAGACCAGGAAAAACATGTTCTGATCCATGTCTCTGAAGGAAAAACCAACCGTGAGATCGCAAAAATGCTTTATCTTGGAGAAGGTACTGTCAGGAACTACGTTAGCAGTATTCTCTCAAAACTAGATGTAAGCAACCGGGCAGAAGCTGCAGCCTATGCTGTGAAACATAACCTGCGGAACCACCTGATCCACCTCACCAAAGATTAGGCTGAATGTAGAGATCGATCCAGATAATCAAAAAAACAGAAGGGAAATCCCTTCTGTTTTTTCTTTACGGGTTCTGGGTAGGTTGAAGGTAATTGGATACTGCCCACCCTTTCCGGGCTTCATTTTGCGTGGCTTCCAGATACCACCACAGGTATCCATCTTGATCCTCCGGTCCATCCTTAACCAGGAACACTTCATCCTCCAAACCGAGGTAAATGATTTCCCCGTTCAGGGAAGGATTCCTCCTGAATCTAAGTCCCTCCTCTTCAGTACCTGATATTTTTACATAACCCCCGACCTGGATACCACTATAGGTTTCAAGCGTAGCAGTCAAAGCAAGGGTTGGCGGTATTACGGTTGGCGTCAGGGTTGGAACCGGTATCACCGTTAACACAGCTTCTCCAGAATAGGTTAGCTGATCAGCGGGGGTGACATTGCCGGCAGCCAGAAAAGTTACTGCTAGCAGCACACTCGCAATAAAAACCGCTCCGGCAATTACCCATGGGTTTAAAAAATCTTTCATTCTTGGTTCTTTGTAAATAAAGGTCTTGGCACATCCCGGGGTATAAGAACCCGGAGTGATTTAGGACGAATACCAATGTGCACTTCTTTAGCTGGAGAAATTGGTTCACCGTCAAGCTGCAAATATAAATCCGTCTTTGATTTAATTCGAATTTCCTTACAGGGAATAAGGTTTGCTTTATCTGAAGATATATGATTTCCCGAGGCAAGATCAAAGAGATGCTGAAAGGTTTCCAATAACGTGTCTCCCGCAAACAGCCACAAATCCATACAACCGTCATCTATCCTCGCTGTGGGGGAAATCTCAGCCAGTCCCCCGGCATAGAGATGGACGTTTGTCACTAAAGCCAGAACGTATATTCCAGATACTTTTTCGCCATCAGCCCAGATATCTATATCCATACCGGACCAGTTTCTGGCATACCAGGCAATATTAGCAGCATAGGTAGGAGTTGCTAGTTGTTTTTGCCAGCGGGATCTTGGTTCAAGGTGGTGAACGATAAAGGCGTCAAATCCTATCCCGGTCCAGAGGAGAAAAGGGATTCCCTGGCAAACACCCAGATCCATAGTTCGGATCGATCCTTTAAGCAATTTTTCCACACTGGTTTCCAGTGCGCCCCAATTGGTCCAGGATAAAGAAGGCAAACCCTGTTCCTGGGCCCAGACATTTGCAGTGCCTGACGGGAGGACAGCAAGAGCAGTCTCACTGTCAATTAAACCCGCCGCGGCATTATGAACCGAACCATCCCCGCCAGCCACAAAAATCGCGTCTTGTCCTGATGCAGCAGCTTTTTTTGCCAGCTTCGTGATATGATCACCGCCTTCAGTGCGGATAATCGTTATATCCCAACCATTTTTTTCAAGGATTTTTGCCGCCCGTTCGACTAACGGAAAAGAGGGAAACCGGCCTGCCATGGGGTTGTAAATCAGCTGTCCCCGCATTTTTTCTCCAATGGTAATGTTATCTTAATACCCTGCCAAAGTTCTCTCACAGTGTACTCTATCCAGATATCACCGTCAATCAGTTGATGGTACAATCAAACCGGTAGAATCTGGAAGGAAGCTGCCCAATGATTGAGATATTAAATGATCGGTATCAGCTAGATAAACAGCTTGGTGAAGGGGGAATGGCAATCGTCTACCAGGCGAGTGATCTCATGTTGGAACGAACAATCGCCGTCAAAATACTCAGAAAAGATTTCTCCAAATCCAAAGCTTTTCAGGAACGTTTTAAAGAAGAAGCCCGGGCAGCTGCCAATCTCACCCATCCAAATATTGTAACTGTACACGATTTTGGGTTTGATAATAACCGGTTGTTCATTGTTATGGAACACGTTCCTGGGACCGACTTAAAACAAATCATCAAAAAGTCCGGATCTTTGCCAATTGATCAGGCCTCCAGATTATTTATTCAGGCCTGTGCGGGCATTGGATATGCTCATCGGGCCGGTCTGATTCACTGCGATATTAAGCCCCACAATATGCTGATCACTCCGGATCACCGGTTAAAAGTGACAGATTTTGGCATTGCCAGAGCGCTGGCATCCATAAAGCATGACGAACAATCTCAAGCTATTTGGGGTTCCCCGGCTTATTTCTCACCAGAACAGGCTGCCGGAAGAGCGCCATCCCCCGCCTCTGATGTTTACAGCCTCGGCATTGTGTTATTTGAAATGTTAACAGGCGAACTTCCGTTTACTGATCCTTCTCCCCAGGAATTGGCTCTGCTCCATAGATATGAAGCTCCTCCCTCTGCTAGAGAAATTAATCCTGAGATTTCTGCTGAATTGGAGGAAATCATTGTTAAGGTGCTTTCCAAAGAACCCAGTTCACGCTACAGGACCGCGGACCAGCTGGGGAGGATTGTCATCAGCTTTACCGAAATGCTTGATTCTCAAACCCAGGTAGAAATTCCAGCTCCCCTTCCTGAAGACAAAGATCTGCAAGCAATCTTAAATCTCGAGAATAAAAAAACCAGTAAACAGTGGTTGACTATCTTGCTGGGTTTGTTATCCCTGATAACTGTGGGCGGGTTAATCCCCTTTTGGATTTGGGTATACTTTCAGTTGAATTAGACCGTTCTCCCCTAACCTGCCCTTGTTTGGCAAGTAACATGCAGGGATCCAAGACAATATAGGAAATATTAAAAATATTTTGTGGTTTCATATGAAAAAACCTTATCTAATTTCACCATCAATTCTCTCTGCAGACTTTACCCAACTGGGTGATCAAATCAAACAGGCTGAAAAAGCAGGGGCAGATTGGTTCCATGTTGATATCATGGACGGACATTTTGTGCCCAACATTTCTATGGGCCCATTCATCGTGGAAGCCTGCAAAAGAGTGACTGATCTCACCTTAGATGTCCATTTAATGATTGAAAATCCTGAGGTATACCTGGAAGATTTTGTGAATGCTGGGGCCGGTATTCTGACAGTTCATATTGAAACCTGCCCGGAAATGGATACAACATTGCAAACCATCCACGACCTGGGCTGTAAAGCAGGCATTACATTAAAACCTGCAACAGAGGTAGACAAAATAAAACCGTATCTAAAAGATGTTGATCTGGTGCTGGTGATGACTGTAAATCCGGGGTTTTCAGGACAATCATTTATGCCGGAAGTGATCCCAAAGATCAGGCAGATCAGAAATATTCTGGATGAAATCAATCCTGATGCTTTAATAGAAGTGGATGGGGGGATCAACTCAAAAACTATCCGGCAGACTTTTGATCAGGGGGCAGATGTTTTTGTTGCGGCCAGCGCTATTTTTAATCATCCCCTCGGGATTCAAGGGGGTATCCAATCACTTCGGGATATGCTTCCGTAACCAAGGGACCCGGTGCTTTAAAAGCACCGGGTCCCAATTAAAACGAATTGCGGGAGAAGGCAAAAAAATGACCTATCTCCCACAACGAAATCTATATTTTAGTGTTAATGGTATTGATTCAGACTTTCGTTAGAGTGCGGATGCAGCGGGTGCACAAAGTTTTCCGGATTTTCTTTCCGTCTTCATATACCGTAACTTGCTGCAAATTTGGTTTAAATTTACGTTTGGTTGTTTTTTTCGACCAGGGGCGGCTTCGCCCAAATTTTGTGACTTTTCCACATTCTTCACATTTTGCCATTGGTAACACCCTCGTTCAACAGTGATTATTTATGCTTTTATTTATGCTTGTAAAATCCGGATTTGAAGCCAGGATAATTCATTCTTTCAAGCCCGCCAATCTTACCATACAACAGGTCAATCCACAAGAGGAGCCCTGCTTTTCCACAGTTTTTATGTTATCATTTGGCATCCGTAAATTATCCTGACATATGTTCCCAACAAGATGGTGAATTTAATGAAAAAAGAAAAAGGACCTCTAGGCGACATTCAAATTTCCAAACAAGCAATCGCGACTATCACATTCCAGGCAGTCCAGCGCTCTTATGGCGTTGTCGGTCTGGCGCCAAAAAACATCGCGGATGAGTTGGCCCATGCAATTGTCAAAGACCCAACGCATGGAATTGATGTGGAATATAAAGATAAGGTAATTAATATCGATATCTACATCATCATCGAATATGGCACCAGAATCAAATCCGTTGCTGCAAGTGTCGCCAACACAGTACGCTACCAGGTTGAAAAATCCCTAGGAATTCCCGTGAACGAAATTAACATTCACGTTCAAGGTCTCCGAATCAGTAACGGAGAGGAGCAGTAAGTAAGCTCTCTGGCACTGGTAGTAATGACAGCATCCTTTCTTTAGGAGTATTTAGGCATGAGCGACGAACACCCTGGAAACAAAACACCAATAATTGACGGGGATCAATATAAAAAACTGATGATGGCCGGCTTGACCTGGCTTCGGACAAATCAAGAATCAGTAAATGCTCTGAACGTTTTCCCTGTACCGGATGGAGATACGGGTACCAACATGGTTCTCACCCTCCAGGCGGCATATGATGAAATATCCAACTCCTCTGAAAAACATGTTGGCGCTTTAGCCGAGAAACTGGCACATGGGGCACTGATGGGCGCTCGGGGAAATTCCGGCGTGATCCTGTCCCAGATCTGGCGGGGATTTTCCAAGGGAATAGGAGAATCCGAAATTCTGGATGGGAAAAGCCTGGTGGAAGGACTTCTGCAAGCACGCGACACCGCTTATAAAGGGGTTGTCCGTCCAGTTGAAGGCACAATCCTGACTGTATGCAAAGATATGGCCCTGGCAGGTGAAAAAGCTCTCCAGGAATCAAAAGATCCATATTTTCTGCTTAACAAAGTGACAGAAGCAGCCCAGGTCTCAGTGGATCACACACCAGAACTGCTCGATGTTCTTAAAGAAGCCGGTGTTGTTGATGCAGGAGGGAAAGGACTGCTGCATATCTTTGAAGGCATGCTGCGTTACATCAATGACGAACCTTTGGATATTGAACCGATTCATGTCCAGCCCTTGTCTGTGATAGGAAAACAGGAAGCCATCAACAGTGCTGAACCCGGACAGGATTACGAGGTGATCGTTGATTTCCAACCTCACAAACCATTGATACTGGAAGATTATTACCAGGATTTGGAAGAAATCGGCACTTCCATTCAAGTTGGTGAAGGTGACGGCATCTACCGGATGCACATTCATGTGCCAACAGAAAAGCGGTATGAGCCAATCGACTACACTATGACTCTGGGAACGATTACCAAGGTTCATATCGAGAATCTAATGGTGCAAATGGATCCCTCGGTCGGGCAGGAAAAAGAGGAACCCATTAAATTGACTAAAGTATCTCAGGGGGATGTCGCCCTGGTAACTATTTCCCCCGGGGTTGGGTTTTCTCAGATCTTCGCCAGTCTGGGAGCGGCAGCTATCGTAGAAGGTGGGCAAACCATGAATCCCAGCACGCAGGAGATCATAGCAGCCTTCGAGGATTTGCCAACAGACCAGGTAATCATTCTGCCGAATAACAAAAATATCCTCATGGCAGCAAAATCTGCTGCTGAACTCTCAGTCAAAACGGTAGAAGTTATTCCTACTGTCACCGTTCCCCAGGGATTAGCCGCAATACTGCGTCTCATTCCAGGGCAGGAACTAAGTCAGGTAGCTGCTGAAATGCAAATTGCAATGAGTGAAATAGAAAGTGGAGAAATTACCACTGCAGTCCGGGAAGTAGAAATTGACGGTATTGATGTCAAAGAAGGAGAAATTATCTCCCTCCACAACGGGAAATTGGTAGGTTCAAATAAAACTCTCAAAGATGGCTGTATCACCTTCCTGGAAATTGCAAAAGTAAGTGATTATGAACTGATTACCATGTTCTATGGTGAGAATATCAGCCAGGAAGATGCTGAATCTATGGCTGAATTTATCCAGGAAAAATATCCTGATCAGGTAGTTGAACTCCAATACGGCGGTCAACCTCATTACCAGTTTATATTATCCATTGAGTAAAGCAGCCTTGAAGTAATTATTATTTCAATTCAATCCGAGGTTTTCCCGGAAATATACATACGGCGGACTTATCAATAAGCTCCGCCGTTTTTACAGCTTGGGGAGGTTCCTTTGTCAACAGCCATAGTAACCGATAGCACTTCAGATATTCCGCTTGAAGTACTGGAAAAATACAACATCTTTCAGATTCCAGTGGATTTGATGATTGGCAATAAAGTTTATCTGGATGGATTTGATCTATCCAGGAACGACTTTTATATCCAGCTTCCCAGCCTGAAACAGCTTCCGACAACCGCAGCTCCCTCAGCAGGTAGATTCCAGGTGTTGTATGAAAAAATCTTTACTCAGGGGTTTTCTGAGATTATATCCATACACGCAGCGAGCGCATTAAGCGGCATCTATAATGCTGCGAGATTGGCGTCCCTGGAATTCTCACAAAACATCAATGTAGTAGACAGCCAACAATTATCACTGGGGTTGGGGTTTCAGGCGATCGCGGCTGCAAAAGCAGCTCAGGAGAACCTCCCTTTCCAAACGATCCAAAAAAGAATCAAGTCGATCAAGGAGAGAGTTCATGTTTATGCCTTGTTAGACACTTTTGAATATATCCAACGAAGCGGCCGAGTATCTTGGGCAAGAGCCCGGATAGGTTCAATCCTGAATATTAAACCAATCATTGAACTCAAGGAAGGGGAAGTTATTAACCAGGGGCTGTCCCGTGCCCGGGAAAAAGGCATTAAGTTCCTGGGTGATGTTCTGCAGAAGTTGGGTCCTCTGGAAGATCTCGCGGTGCTTCATACCAATGCGGCACAGGATGGAACAAATTTTATTCAGCAATTCACGCCCGATGGAATCCAGGACCCCCTCTTAATGAATGTAACTACAATAATTGGAACCCACATTGGACCCAATGGGTTAGGTTTTGCAGCAGTGGTAAAATAATTCAAATGAAAACATCAATCAAAAAGTTGAGAAAATTTTTCCGTTTGGAAGCTGAACGGGAGTATGACAATAAAGCGGTCATGGGAGGATTAGCTAATATCCTATCTTCCTGGGAACTCGAAGCCCGAGAAGATCAATTACCTGAACAGATTATTCAGGCAGTTATCAGCCGATTAAGGGATTACCACCGCTTGAGCGAGGAGTCCCGAGAGGTAGCATTAAAGGGAATCTGGAAGCGGGTCAATAAGGAATCTTTGCAGAAGAAAGAACAGGATCAGGTGGATAAGGCAAAGCCGCCGACTGATAAACCAACTCCCCCACCACAACAGGTTTCAGAACCTCCCCCTCAAATTAAAGAACCAAGCCAACCGGAACAGAAAAAACCACAAAAAGAAGAAACCGTCTCACCACCAGCAGAAAAACTGGATTTTGATACCCCGGTTGACAGCATAAAGGGAATTGGCGAGAAGAAAACAGCAGCTCTGACCAGGATGGGTATTTCCTCCATCAAAGACTTGCTGTACACCTTCCCGAGGCGGCATGATGATTACTCAAAATTAAAACCAATCGGCAGTTTGTGGTTTGGTGAAGAAATCACGGTAATTGGTACAATCGATAGCGTATCCACCCGCAGCGTTCGAGGTGGAAAAATGAAACTGGTTGAAGCCGTAGTTTCTGATAAAAGCGGGGCGCTAAGGGTAACCTGGTTTAACCAGCCCTGGTTGGAGGGACAGCTTTCTCGCGCAAAACATGTCGTTTTAAGCGGAGAAATCGAACAGTATCTTGGCCGATTAACCATGAATAACCCTGAATGGGAGCCGCTGAGTAAAGAGCAGCTGCACACTAACCGGATCGTCCCGGTTTATCCTCTCACCAAAGATATTACCCAGAAATGGCTGCGCAAGGTCCTGCACGACACGGTCCAAAAATATGGACCCAGTATAGAGGATCCCCTGCCAGACCAGCTCCGTTCAAGTATCTCCCTTCCCAAGTTATCCGACGCAATCCGTGAAATTCACTTCCCGGACTCGGATCGATCACTTCAAAAAGCAAAACAACGGCTGGCATTTGACGAACTATTCCTGCTTCAAATGGGTGTCCTGAAACAGAAAAAGCAGTGGGAAAATCGTCCTGGTCAGGTTTTTGACAGTCCGGATGTGTGGATGAATTCCAGATTGGAACAGCTCCCTTTCCAGCTCACGAAGGCACAAATCAAAACTCTGACACAAGTTCGGGAAGATCTGCGTTCAGGTCATCCAATGAACCGATTGCTCCAGGGAGATGTAGGTTCTGGCAAAACTGTCATCGCAGCGCTGGCAGCATTAATTGTTATCCGCCAGGGAGCCCAGGCGGCATTCTTGGCCCCCACCAGCATTCTAGCTGAACAGCATTTCCAGAGTCTGAAAAAACTACTGGGCAATAATCCAGATGAAGTAAAAGAAACTGAAATCAGTCTCCTGATCGGTTCCACACCAGAAGATCAAAAAGAACAAATCCGTAAAAAACTCTCGCAGGGTGAGATTAAATTGGTGATTGGCACCCACGCCCTGCTCCAAGAACCGGTTGAATTCCAGAACCTGCAGCTGGCAATCATCGATGAACAACACCGCTTTGGCGTTGAACAAAGGGGTACATTGCGTCAAAAAGGAAACAATCCGCACCTGTTGGTGATGACCGCTACCCCAATCCCCCGTTCACTGGCACTGACGACATTTGGTGACCTGGAACAATCCGCGATCGATGAATTACCACCTGGAAGGTTGCCGGTTGAAACCCATGTGCTCTATCCCAGGGAAATTGAACGGGCATATAGTCTAGTCCGCCGGCAGGTCGATAAAGGCAATCAGGCATTTATCATCTATCCACTAGTAGAAGAGAGTGATAAAAGTGATGATAAAGCCGCTGTGGAAGAATTCAGTCGACTCCAGAAAGAAATTTTCCCCACTTATTCACTTGGTTTACTGCACGGACAGATGCGTCCGGATGAAAAAGAGAGTGTAATGACTCTTTTCCGTGATAAGGAAATCCAGATCCTTGTTTCCACCTCAGTTGTGGAAGTGGGCGTAGACATCCCGGGAGCAACTGTGATGTTGATCGAAGGCGCTCATCGTTTTGGGCTCGCTCAACTGCACCAGTTCCGGGGACGAGTGGGACGCAGCGATCAAAAATCCTACTGCATATTGATACCCGGAAGCGCTGAGGAAGTAGAAAATCAAAGGCTGCAGGCAATGGTAAAAACAAATGACGGTTTTGTGTTAGCTGAAAAGGATCTGGCTATCCGCGGACCGGGACAATTCCTTGGAACCCGACAATCAGGGTACACTGAATTAAAACTAGCCAGCATCACAGATCTGAAATTGGTTGAGCAGGCTCGCCAGCATGCATCAGATCTTTTCCGTCAGGATCCTGATTTAAGTCAGGAGAACCATCAGAAATTAGCTCTCGCAGTTAACCAATTCTGGACGCAGAAAAACTCAGGTGATATCAGTTGATAACTCTGCTGCCAGAAATGTCTAGGAGTATTTTATGATAAGAGCGGTCTTTCCTGGAACGTTTGATCCCATCCACCACGGGCATATTGATATCGCCCAGCGTGCATCCCGTTTATTTGATGAAGTAATCGTTGCCGTGTACGACCAGCCTATAAAGAAATTGCTTTTTCCTCCCGAGAAAAGGATAGAGCTGGCTGAACTAACACTACAGTCTATCCCTAATGTAAAAACCATGGGCTACAGCGGATTAACGGTTGATTTCTGCCATCAAATTGATGCCCAGGTCATTGTTCGCGGCCTGAGGGTGTTTTCTGATTTTGAATATGAATTCCGGATGGCGCTTGCCAATCATAGATTATCCCCGGATATTGAAGTGGTGGCATTTATTACGAATAAAGACCATACCTTCTTAAGCGGGTCAACAGTACGGGAAATTGCTGCCCTGAACGGAGATGTCAGTTCAATGGTCCCGAAAGTGGTTGAGAAAGCATTAATTGCTCGCTTTAAGGAACTCGGAAGCGATCAAAACATCGTTCCCTATACTTCTCTGAGAGATTGAACAAATCCTTTTCATGATATACTAAAAGGACACTTCTTTTGAAGGGATAAATCATGGACATTCTACATCTTGTGGATCGATTGGAAGAGTTAATAAACAAGAGCCGTTCCATTCCATTCACCCGTAATGTGATACTTGATGAAGACCGAATGCTTGATATTATCGACCAAATGCGGGTAGCGATCCCAGAAGAAGTAAAAAAATCCCAGCAGGTACTATCCCAAAAAGACCGGGTCATCGCGCAGGCAAAAGAAGAAGCGGACCGAACGGTCAGCATTGCCAAGGATAAAAGCGACAAGTTGACTGACCGGGACAGTATTGTCCAGGATGCCAGGAAAAAAGCCTCACAAATTGAATCCGAAGCCGAGATGAGGGCAAAAGCAACTCAATCGGAAGCAGATGAGTATGTTGCGGAAACATTAACGAACCTGGAAATTGCTTTAGAAAGAGTTCTCAACCAGGTCCGCAACGGGATTTACATCTTGGAAGAGGAAACATTACAAAAAGAGAATCCAACAGAAGAAAAACCAGAAGAAGAACAGGAATAATAGATTTTTCCTTACTATCAAAGAAAACAGCCCTTTCACTGGACTGACCCCCAAAAACAGGACACAATAATAAAGACACTTCTGGTATCTATATGAATACGTGATGTGTTTTAGTTTTCAGGCAAGGAACTTCCTCTCTCCAGCGGCCAGTGCTC
>CBDVDO010000011.1:0-14511 GCA_965372765.1 uncultured Anaerolineales bacterium | reverse complement strand
GAGGTATTAGAAGCAATTGATGCGGAAGACCCGGTAGCGATGCAGGAGGAATTTGGGGATTTACTTCTGCAGATTGTTTTGCATGCTCAAATCGCGAGTGAAGATGGTGAATTCACCATGAGTGATGTCATCCAGGGAATTTTTCAAAAAATAATTCAACGGCACCCCCATGTTTTCGAGGATCTCTCGCTTGACCAATCCGAAGATGTGATAAAGAATTGGGAAAGGATAAAAGCTCAAGAACGGAAAATGAATGGCGATAGTGCTAAAGGATTACTGGATGGCGTGCCTACATCCATGCCAGCCCTTACCCAGGCTCAAACATATCAAAAGCGGGCGACCCGAGTAGGATTTGATTGGAAAGATATTCAGGGAGTGATAAACAAGATACCGGAAGAAATTAAGGAACTCCAGGACGCACAGGAACCCAGAGAGCAAGGGGAGGAAATGGGTGATTTGCTGTTTTCAGTGGTAAATATTGCCCGTTGGTTGGAGATCGATGCAGAAAGCGCCTTACGGGGAACAAATCGGCGATTTAAAGAACGTTTTTCATATCTAGAAAAAGAAGCTCGCGCTATCGGGCGCGAGCTTTCTGAGATGACAGGAGATGAGCTGGATGTTCTTTGGGAGCAGTCAAAATCCCTGGAGAGGGATTAGGGTTTTTCCTCCTTTGCCAGATGGGATTGAATAAATAAAACCCCAACCAGAAAATAAGGTAAACCGCTGACAGCTACGGCGAACATCTTGTTGTCACCCGCGGAAAAATAAGCAAATATGCACAAGAAGAGACTGCTGATAACGGTGACTTTTCCGCCTGTGAGCGGGTGTTTCCAGGCAATTCCCACTCCGATGGTTGAAGCAACGATCAGGACCAACAAGAGGATTCCCTCTAGAGTAAGATTTAGCTGAGACCCTATGTTCTCGCCGATTGATGAGTCAAAAAAGCTTATTAACCAGAAAATGCTTATTATTACGCCACCTATGCGGGCGAACCACATCAGGGTTGTACTATGTTTGTTTTTTTCGTCCATCCGCTACTTCCTTGCAGGATTTTCCCCTGAGTATGTGGTTTTACAGTCCGCTGATAATATCTCCCAGGATCTCCCCACCCAAGCCGGCAGCTCCCTTGGATTCGCCTGTATTTCCTCCGAGATTTGCTGCAGCTATTATTCTATCCGCTAAACGGGAGAGTGGTAGGCTCTGCAGGAAAACTTTTCCGGGCCCTGTTAGTTTGGCGAGGAAGAGTCCCTCACCGCCAAAAAGCGCATTGGTAAATCCGCTTACAAACTCGATATCATAATCTATGGAAGGAGAGAACGCTACTAGGCATCCTGTATCCACACTGAGAATCTCACCTGCCTCAAGATTTTTCTCAATGATAGTACCGCCTGCATGGGCAAAAGCTAATCCCTCTCCAACCAGGCGTTGGAGAATGAATCCTTCACCGCCAAACAGGCCAGCACCTAGTTTTTTACTAAATGCGATTTCGATATCAATACCCCTGGCTGCACACAAGAATGAATCTTTCTGGCAGATGAAGGTGCCGCCTAAACTCGTCAGATCAAGAGGGATAATTTTTCCTGGGTAAGGGGCAGCAAAAGCAACCCGTTTTACACCAGATGCGAGGTTCAGGAAGGTGGTGATGAAAAAACTTTCACCGGTAAACATTCGCTGAACGCCTTTGAATAAACCCCCACCGGTACCGGTTTGCATATCAATACCTTTTTCCATGTAGATCATCGTGCCAGCTTCTGCCCGGATACCTTCCTCAGGATCCAGTTTAATTTCAACCATTTGCAGATCATCACCAAAGATCGTGTACTCAATAATATCAACCATGCCAAGCTCTCCTCTTGAAAAATATCTTCAGTTATTCGTTCATTTGTGATTTTACTATAAAGTAGCTCTAATAACCGGAAAGTCAGGAAATGTGATAGCAGAAATAAAAAACCCCGAAAAACTTTTCGGGGTTGAAAGCTGGGGGCCAGGGATTCGAACCCCGACTTACGGTTCCAGAGACCGCTGTCCTACCGTTAGACGAGCCCCCACCAGCGAAGGGAATTTTATCATTGATAGGATTGTTAGTCAAATCATTATGGCCTTGAAACCTGAAAATAGATGTCGCGATAGATCCATTGTCTGCAGTGATTAAGAGATCGGAATATTAATGTTGAAGAATATGTTAAAATTTGGAGATAGGTATTTAGGAAGGAGTATGCGGCATGATTGAAGAAACGGAATTATCAGATTTTGTTCGGGATATTATCAAGAAGGACCTGGCAGAGGGAAAGAACGACGGTCGAGTGCACACCCGTTTTCCACCTGAGCCGAATGGCTATCTTCACATTGGCCACGTTAAAGCATTTGGATTGAATTTTAGTCTTGCGGAAGAGTTTAATGGCAAGTGCAATCTTCGATTTGATGATACCAATCCAGCCAAGGAAGAGGATGAATATGTCGAAGCCATAAAACGGGATATCAAATGGCTTGGATTTGACTGGGAAGATCGGCTTTATTTTGCGTCAGACTATTTTGCTCAGCTTTACGAATTTGCCCTGGTATTGATCAACGCGGGTAAAGCTTACGTAGATGATTTGACAGCAGATGAAATCCGGGAGTACAGGGGTACACTGACAGAACCGGGGAAAGAGAGCCCCTACAGGATCCGGTCAATTGAGGAGAATCTGGATTTATTCCAGCGCATGCGGGATGGCGAATTTAAAAACGGCAGTAAAGTGCTGCGGGCGAAAATTGATATGAGTTCGCCAAATATCAATCTTCGTGATCCTGTGATGTACCGGATATTACATGAACATCATCATCGAACTGGTGATGAATGGTGTATTTATCCTATGTATGATTGGGCTCATGGTCAATCCGATTCAATTGAGGGGATAACCCATTCTACCTGCTCGATTGAATTTAAAAATAACCGTCCCCTTTACGATTGGTTCCTGGATGAGTTGGATATTTTTCATCCCCAGCAGATCGAGTTTGCCCGTTTTAATATGACCTATACCGTTATGAGTAAACGCGCTCTGGTTAAATTAGTTGATGGTGGTCATGTGGATGGCTGGGACGATCCCCGAATGACAAGCCTGGCTGGTATGAGAAGATTGGGTATTACGCCGCAGGCTATTCGAAAATTTATAGAACACGTTGGGGTTGGCCTATCTCTCAGTACAATACAGCGTTCTAAATTTGATCATTTTATCCGGGACGATCTCAATAAACGGGTTCCAAGAAATAATTGTGTTTTAAATCCTTTGAAAGTTGTCCTGACCAATTATCCTGAAGATCAGGTGGAAATGATGGAATTCCCTAATCATCCTGATGATGAGTCTAAAGGAGTCCGGGAAGTACCCTTCTCACGTGAGCTTTTTATCGAATGTGATGATTTCCGGGAAGATCCTCCCAAGAAATTCTGGCGCCTGGCTCCGGGAAGAGAAGTCCGCTTGCGATACGGATATTTAATAACCTGCAATGAAGTAGTTAAAGATGATGATGGAGAAATATCGGAAATTAGATGTACCATCGATCCGGAAACGCGGGGCGGCTCAGCGCCGGATGGAAGGCCTGTAAAGGGCACTCTCCATTGGGTTTCCGTTCCCCATGCCCTCGATGTAGAAGTCAGGCTGTATGATCGATTGTTTAACCACCCGTTCCCTCTGGATGTGAAAGAAGGGGAGAGCTTCTTGGATCACCTGAACCCGGATTCCCTCCAGGTTCTTACAGGAGCGAAAGCTGAACCCAATTTAAAAGATGCAAAGCCGGGCGACCGGTTCCAGTTTGAACGTGTGGGGTATTTCTGTGTGGATCCGGATTCCAGGGATGACAAGCTGGTGTTCAACAGAACCATTTCTCTGCGGGATTCCTGGGCGAAAATTGAAAAACAGCAAACCCAAAATATTAGGTAAGTTTCTAGACGTAATGAGGACCTGTAATTCTGGGATGATTACGGGTCCTGTTTTGTTAATTTGAAAGGTTCTGTAATAAACTCAGAGCATTTTCCAGGCGTGAGAGAACATTTTCTCTACCCAGAATGGGTATTATGTCAAAGATCGGCGGGCTGATTTTCTGCCCGGTGAGAATTTCCCTCAGTAGACCAAATAGTTGTCCGGCTTTAATATCCATGTCAACTGCGATATCCCGCAGTGGCCCCTCGGCAGTTTCCATATTGATCACCTCTAAATTTTGGAAGAGCCGAGTAATATTTTGGGCAGCCTCTGCTGCCTGGGATGCGTTTAGTTTATCGGAGATGATCCGATCTATCATTAAATCAACATCTTCCTTAAAGAAAAAACCTGCCATATCAACTACTTCAGTAAGTTTTTTTGTTCTGGTTTGGATGGCACCGGCAATCTGGAGAAGTTTGTTTTCTTCTACAATGAACCCTGCATTCTCAAACCAGGGTTTAATCCTGGCAGCGAAATCCTCGGGGGATAGATTGCGGATGTGCAGTCCGTTAAAATGATCTAGTTTGCTAAAATTGATGGCTGCAGGAGATGGATTGAGCTTTTCAAGACTGAATTTTTCGATTAAATCATCCATTGTAAAGAACTCGGTTTTATCGTCATAACTCCAACCCATCAAGGCGATCCAGTTTATTACGCTTTCTGGCAGATATCCCATTTTATTCATGTCCTTGACAAAGATAGGGAGACCCTTTTCCTGGGCAAGCTCTGTGTCTCGTTTGCTCATCTTTCCTTTGCCATCTGGTTTTAAGAATACCGAGAGGTGTACCCAAATCGGTTCTTGCCAACCGAGCGCCCGATAAATTAGGGCATGAATTGGAAATGTCGGCAGCCATTCTGAACCGCGGATGACATGAGTAATATTCATAAGATGATCATCAACCATGGCAGCCAGGTGATAAACTGCGAGACCGTTGGATTTAATCAAGATCATGTCATCCAGGTTGCTGTTATCAACTGTAATTTCTCCCCGCAATAAATCCTGAACGGTTGTTTTCCCTGATTGGGGAGATTTAAACCGGATTACATAGGATTCTCCCGCCTGGATCCGTTCGGCTGCTTGTTCTTGAGGAAGGTTCCTGCAGGTGCCATCGTAGTGGGGTGTTTCATTCCGTTTAATTTGGTCTTCCCGAACCTGGCTCAATTGTTCGGGAGTGCAGAAACAATAAAACGCATTTCCATTATTGATCAGCTGTTCTGCATGATCCTGATAAATATCTTTTCGCAGAGATTGGCGATAGGGTGAGTAAGAACCTCCCTGATCTGGACCCTCGTCCGGGGTTAAACCCAGCCAATCCAGGGCATCAGTAAAATCGGCTTCTGCGCTTTCTTGATACCTTTTTTGATCTGTATCTTCTATTCGTAAAATGAATGATCCGCCAGACTGTCTTGCCAGCAGATAGTCATAGAGGGCAGTACGAGCCCCTCCAATATGCAGGAAACCTGTGGGTGAAGGAGCAAATCGAACGCGAGCGGGATCTTGTTTAGGTGACATTTTTTTATCCTGATTTGATATGGGGATTCTATTTCACTTGCTTTTAAAATTCCAGAGATTTATGCCTGAGTAAGACGCTCTCAACCAGGCCGATAGCAATAAATAAGGTGATCAATGAGCTCCCACCGTAACTGACAAATGGCAGGGTGAGCCCTGTTACTGGAAGCAGTCTCAAATTCATGCCTATGTTGACAATAGTTTGAAAGGAGATTAACGCTGCTGCACCGTAGGCGATTAAAGCGCCGTAGGTATCGCTGGACAAACGGGCTGCCCGTAGACACCTGGCAATAATAAACCCGAGAGTTGCGAGAACAACAAGAGCGCCGACGAATCCAAATTCCTCGGAAAGAGCTGAAAAAATGAAATCTGAGTGGCGTACTTTCAAGAAGCGCAGTTGGACCTGGGACCCGCTACCGTATCCTTTTCCGAACCAACCCCCTGAGCCAATGCTTATCAGAGCCTGCTGCACGTTGTAATCTGCTCCATACCGCGCATCCGGGGCAGGAAATATAAAATTTATAACCCTATCAAGCTGGTAGGGTTTGATTAATCCGGTGGTATTTTCTGGGTCGTAATTTAAAAGCATCAAGGGCAAGCCGATGCCAAGAACCCCAATGCTTGCTCCCCCCGCAATTAACAACAGTTTAATATCCAGACCGCTGGCCCACAATAGAGAGAACCAAATAACCAGGATAACGATCGATGTGCTTAAATCCGGTTGGAGAATGATCCAAACAATAATAAAAAATGTGACCACTAGACTGCGGAGAACAGTCGTTGGTTTTTTAATATTATCGATGTTCTGGGAGAAAAAATTTGCCAGAATAAGGATGACGACGATTTTGGCAAACTCGGAGGGCTGAATCAGGATGGGGCCTACTGAAAACCAGCGAGATGAGCCAAATAGAGCATCTCCGAAAATGAAAAGCACAGCCAGAGCACCTACCATCGCCAGGTACAAGAAACTGCTTAACGCTCCCCAATAGCGGTAGTCGATCATCGCCGTGATTATCAGGATTACCAATCCGATTCCCGCGAAGATGATTTGCTTAAGTACTGTGTTGGCTTCTACCAGTTCGATGTTGCCAGCGATCGCGGAACTGATCATGGTCACGCCGAAGACAGTTAGAAAGGCAACTGAACCAAGCAACCAGAAATCAAAATGGCGCCAAGAGATATTACGCATAAATTAGTACTTTCGGCTCACAGGTCCGGCAATGGGAATATCAGCAATCAACCGTTGCTGACGGCCTTCCTGGGTGATGTCAATCCGAATTGATTTAGGGTCTATCTTAATATAGCGAGAAAGAACATCCAGGAGGTCATCTTTCAGAGATTCCATGGCCTCTGAAGATAAATCTGTCCTATCATTAATTAATACCAGTCGCAAACGATCTCTTGCTTGATCAGCACTACTCGGTTCTTTTGAAAAGATGCGGTTGAGGAAATTATCCATGCTGTTTTTCTCCTGATCCGAATACGCTTGAAATCCGGTTGAAAAAGCCGCTGCCTTTGTCCAGGTCAAGCAGAGGAACATCTTCCCCTAATAAACGCCGGGCGATATTTCTATAAGCCTCTCCAGCCAGACTTTTTTCATCCAGGGCGATGGGGGTGCCTTTATTAGTGCTGATCAGCACTGCTTTATCCTCCGGCACAATACCCAGAAGACGAACGGCCAATAAATCTACAACATCATCTGCGGAGAGCATATTATTCTGTTTTACCAGCTCTGGATTTAATCGATTGAGCAGTAGCCGGGGTGAGCCTTTTTCTTCCGCCTCAACAATTCCGATAATACGGTCTGCATCACGGACAGCAGAGACTTCCGGGTTTGTGATCACGATAATTTCATCGGCAGGTGCGATAGCGTTCTTAAATCCGCGTTCTATGCCCGCTGGGGAATCGATCAGGATCCAGTCCAGATCAGACCGAAGTTCATTACATAACCGGATCATATCTGAAGGTGAAACAGCGGTTTTATCCCGGGTTTGTGCAGAAGGAATCAGATAGAGACCTGGGATATATTTGTCTTTGATCATAGCCTGGTTTAACCGGCAGCGTCCTTCTACAGCATCTACCAGGTCATAAACAATTCTGTTCTCCAACCCCATAACAACATCTAAATTTCTTAATCCAATATCTGCGTCAATACAGGCAACTTTCTGACCTCTTTTTGCTAGGGCAGCGCCGATATTGGCTGTTGCTGTTGTTTTTCCCACCCCACCTTTCCCTGATGTGATGGTAAGTACCTTAGCACTCATAAATATATCCTGTCTATTCTTTAGTTAACTTTGACCAATCCCGGGCGGTAACCTGGCCGTCTTCCAATTGAGCGATTTCAGGACGGGCTTTTCCCTTCCTGGGGGGCGAGACACTGATTTTATCCGCGATGCGGAGCTGTGTAGGAGATAAATCAAGGGAACATACTACCGCTTCAGTATCTCCCATTGCACCTGCATGGACCACACCCCGCAGTTTACCCCACACAATAATATTTCCTCCGGCTATGAGTTCTGCCCCGGGATTGACATCTCCCAAGACAATAATATGACCCGGGTGTTTAACCTTATGTCCGGACCTTAATGTTCGTTTGAGAAAGACAGCTTCATCTCCTTCAAGCAAGGAATTTATCGAGTCTTTCTCCGGCGCTGGCAAGGATTGATCAACCTTGATCACCAATCCTAAATCCTGGGACGCCCGCTCGGTAACCAATGAGGTGCTTAAGACAGCCCAGAGTTTGATCTCGCGGTCAGACAAAGAGTTCCTTAAGGAAGCCAGATCGGGTGATTTCAGCGCCCTGCTTCCGACATCAACTACGAGCCGTGCCCCTTCAAAAAAAACCAGATTCTGATCGATATGTTGTAAAAGGGCCTCTTCCTGTGTTTGCCAATCGCCACTTTTTACTTCAACCAGAACGCCGTTTTTGATGCCTTTAACCTCGATTTCCAGTGCTCCCATTGACTTCTCTCCATCTTTAAAGACAAATACAATCGGGGTCAACCGATCCCTAAAATTATAGCATGATACCTCAGGGAAGATATGTTCTGCTGTCGATGGCCTTTAATTCAAAGTAGGCTTCGAGAGTCCGGCGTACAATGGGTCCTGCCACACTTGCGCCTTCAGTCCCATTGTATGCAAAAGCGACTACAGCGATTTCTGGATTATCATAGGGGGCGTAAGCTAACGTCCAGGCATGGGAAGGCCAGCTTCCCGGGATGCAGAGACCTTTTTCATTGGCAAAGGTGTCGCAATATTCAGCTGTCCCTGTTTTTCCTGCCACGGCGATACCGATGTTGGCAAAGGTAGAAAAAACATCTTCCAGGGTGCCTTCGGTTACAGCAGCCCTCATTCCTTCCTGGATTTTTTCAACCACCCAGAGATCTACCGTGGTTTTTTCTCCAGTTAATTTTGCTTCACAACCTCCAGCACTGGTGGGATCATTGTACACATCAATTACTGGATCGACAGTAATATCCCATTTCATTTCCGGTTTAAACGGGAGAATAGTTTCCCCTTCTGCGTCCTCAATTTGCCTGATGACGGTGGGCCGCATGAGCATTCCATCATTAGCGATTGTCGCGGCTGACACCAGAATTTGCAGCGGCGTAGCAGTTACAAATCCCTGGCCGACGCTGGTAATGTAGGTGTCACCGGTTGACCAGTTTTCCCCATGAGCAATGCGCTTCCATTTTGGATCCGGAATAATGCCATCCGCTTCGTCAGGGAGTTCAATGCCCAGGTAATCCCCATATCCCAATGCCCGGGCATAGGTTCCTAACCGGCAAATTCCCAATCCTTCAGGAACTTCTCCAGGGATGCCAGTACCCAATTCTTCAGCGTCCCCGCCTCCTAGTTGATAAAAATAAACGTTGCTGGAATTCGCGAGGCCGCCGATAAAATCCAGTTCCCCAAATCCTTCATCTTTCCAGTCCACGTAGGTTTTGCTCTTCCCTGGATCATTGGGAGTGTATTTATTCGCCAGCTGGATTTCAGGAGGAGTAGTGATGACCTGGTCCGGAGTGACAACGCCTTCATTAAGTGCGCCAAGCGCGGTTGCAAGCTTAAAGACAGAACCTGCAGGAAGCTCAGCTCCAACTGCCTGATTAAGAAGTGGATTACGAACATCTGCATAAAGCTGTTGGTAATAATAAGCGGGAATTACTCTAGCCATGCGGTTGTTTTCATAAGTGGGGTATGAAACCATTGCTAAAATTTCACCCGTTTGCGGGTTCATGGCGATAACAACCCCACTGGTGATCATGAGTTCACCTAAATATGCATTCCAACCTCCAATTTCAGCCAGGAGGATCGATTCGGCTGCTTGCTGCAAGCGGGTATCCAGCGTGGTATAGATATTCTGGCCGGGCAAGGGAGAAATCACAGGCACAGCATCACGGATGATTCGGCCTCCGACATCCACTTCCACAACACGTTTTCCCGGTTTTCCAGATAAGATGGATTCATAAAAGCGTTCTAACCCGGCATATCCGATTTTGTCACGATTAGAAACAAATCCCCGATCCGTGTAGTATTCTTCCTCTAAGCTGGAAATCGGGCCGAGGAAACCAATGACGCTTGCAGTGAGAGATCCGGTTGGATAATCACGGACGGTTTCTATCTCCAGGGAAATTCCCGGCCAATCCATGCTTTTTTCCTGGATGATCTTTGCTTTGGTCTGATCAATATTACAAGCGATTTTCACATCCCGGAAGGGAGCGCTTTGCTCGCCATACTCAATGATCTGGCTGATACCATGATCGGAAACGCAAGGAACAAATGGATTTTCCGGGATGATCTCACCCCGGGAAACCGGAACATCAATATATTCTGACAAAGAGCGGATGATGTTTTGTATCGCGCCTTGATCGTCAGGTAAGTATGCTGCAGTGACAACCACATTGTAGGAGGCGACATTCCTTGCCAGTACAATTCCGTTGCGGTCAAAAATCACACCCCGGGTAGGAGCCAGGCTGATTTCACGCAAACGATTTTCTACTGCGAGGGCTATGTACGTATCCCCGTTGAGGATTTGATAGAAAAACAGACGAGAGATAAAAATCAGGAATATGGTCCCAATAACAACCGCGAAGGAGATGATCCGGTTGTTAGTGATTTTATTTTGAGGTGAAACGGTTGAGGGTGACATAGTTATTCCGGAGGATTCAACTGCTGGACTATATCCTGGATAATGAAAAACACCGGTAAGGAAAGCATAAAATTAAGAATAATGCTTGGCAGTGTGATAGCCTGCAGGGCAGTGGTGAGCTGGAAGGAGCTGCCCTGGAGGAATAATACCAGCATTGATAAACCATGGATGATTATTGTGCCGGACAAAACGACAAGCAGCTGCATTAAAAATGAAAACCGCCAGATCCTCTCTCTCAGGATAAAAGCGATGCCCGTGATTATCAGATAGCTGGTCGTAAACAAACCAAAGGGTAATCCGGAGAAGAAATCTGTCAGCAGTCCTCCCACAATACTCCACTGCCAGGCTGTTTTTACCGATTTCTGAAGTGTGATGGCAACTATTACCACCAGCATTAGGTCTGCTGTCCCGCGGTTCAGAGGAAGCCTGCTGACCACTGCAGACTGGAGGACAGTAATAAAACTAAGTACAGGTATGCTTAGAATCACAGACATGGTTTTATTTGAAGTTTCTGATCAAGGTGTTTCAGAGTCGGGTAGGAGAGGAAGGATATCGATTGGATCAAAATTAATAATTACCAGGACAATGTTCAAATCATCAAAATCTGTAACCGATTGCACTGAAGCGCTTTGGAAGAGGTCGTTTTCCAGGCTTTTGATACTAGTAACCTGTCCGATGATTATGTTTGCTGGGTAGTTACCTCCCAATCCGGAAGTTAAGATAAGGTTTCCAGGATTCACATCTGCTGCCTGGGGTATTTGTTCCAGGGTGATATCTCCTGTAATCGATCCGGTTAATACTGCTGCGCTCCGGGATGGTTCAATCCTAACGTTAATTCTTGTTACCGGGTCTGTAATTAAACTGACCCGGGCTCCAGCGGCTGTTACCTGGACAACTCTGCCGGCCAAGCCATTTTGGGTTACTACTGGCATGCCGCGTCTGAGTCCATCATCCGATCCCCGATTTATGATTATGTAATTGAGAAATGGACTGGGATCCCTGCCGATTACTGAAGCGCCAATGTACTTGTGTTCAGGATTTGCCCGGGCAAATTCCAACAATGCGGATAAAATTTTGTACTCCACCAGCTGCTGCTGGAGTTCAACAATCTGAGCCTGCATACGGGCGTTTTCGGCTTCCAGTTCCGTGTTTTGCTGACGGATTTCCCGGATATCCTGGGAGGCTGAGACAAAAATTTCAACTCCCTGGTACTGCTGTGAGACCCAGGTTTGGAGGGAAGTTAATGGGGAGACAACCAATCTGGAAAGAGAGGTAAATACGCCGCTGAGCGCCAGGGCGAGGATTCCAATGGCTACCAGGCTTAGAGCCACTATTCGGATTGATTTTGGAAAACGTATATTCATCTGAATATGGTTTATGACCTTATTGTAAGGCTTAACCTGTCCGCGAAAATTAATGCTCCGTCTCTGATTTGATCTGTGTCGTGTCTATGGAAAAAAGATAAAGGTTCCCAGAGGAGAAAGAGGGGTGTTGAATTCTGAAGGTTTATTCTCTCTGTGCGCTCTTGCGCTCCAGACCTACAAATAAACCTTTCCATTTATCGAGTTCTTCTAAGGCAACTCCAGCACCCCTGGCAACGCAGCTTATTGGATCTTCGGCCAGCCACGCTCGAATTTGGAGTTCTTCTGTCAATCTTTGATCCAACCCCTGGAGTAGACTTCCGCCGCCGGCAAGACAAACTCCATTATCCATCAGGTCGGATAGAATTTCCGGGGGTGTTTCATCCAGGGCATCCCGTATGGTATCGATAATAGTCTGGACAGAATCCGAGATGGCTTCACGTAATTCGATGGATGAAATTTCAATCGAATCCGGCAATCCAGTAACCAGATTTCTACCCCGGAGAGTCATAGTTTTTTCTTCCGGCAGTGGATAAGCAGATCCCAGATTGATTTTCGCTTCTTCGGCCAAGCGCTGACCGATCAGCATATTGTATTTATTGCGGATATATTGGATGATATCCTCATCCAGCTCGTCGCCCGCAACGCGTAATGAACGGGAGGATACCACGCCCCCCATAGTCATGATGGCTACTTCAGAAGTTCCTCCGCCAATGTCAACAATCATGCTGCCGCCGACTTCATCAATGGGCAATCCTGCTCCCAGGGCTGCTGCAACAGGTTCTTCTATTAGATAGGTGTGACGGGATCCTGCAGCCATGGCTGCATCGTAAACAGCCCGTTTTTCTACCTCTGTGACCCCTGCAGGGATTCCGATAATTACCCGGGGGCGAGGGACTGGAACAATGCTCTGCTGATGGGCTCTGGCGATGAAATACTCCAGCATCGCCTGGGTGATCTCAAACTCCGCTATTACGCCATCCCGAAGGGGGCGAACCGTAATGATATCAGCGGGTGTCCGACCGATCATTTCCTTGGCCGCAGAACCGATGGCGATCGGTTCTCTGGTTCGTTTATTAATCGCAACCCAGGATGGTTCCTGAATTACTATGCCTTTTCCCCGAACATGCACCAGGGTATTTGATGTTCCTAAATCGATCCCGATATCTAACGAAAAATATCCCAACAGCCAATCGAAGGGAGAAAATGCCACTTAAAACTCCTTTTTATCTAACCAGCTAGATTATACCAGCTTAAGAAAATTCTGTACCCCGGGAGATAAGGGGCAGGGAGAGGTATCGAACAGGCGGAAAAAGCTGGTTTTTTAAGGGGTTTTTAGGAATTTACACCTTTCTTTTCTATACCAGATTGAAGATAATATAAGAAGTATAAATTACTGCCGTTGAAGGAACAAAGGGTTCAGTTTGAGCCAATCTTAATTGAGTATAATATAGGAAAATCCTTGGTTTGGCAGGAGGCATAGATGGCAAAGAAAAAATTGACAACAGATATTTCTCAATTTCTGGCATTCCCTTTTAAAGACAAGGCCTGGGTAAAAAAATTAGCGATTGCCAGTGTATTGATATTTATCAGTTTTATTCCAGTCATTCCGGTTGTCCTTCTTCTTGGATATTTAGCTGAGATAATCCGACAGATCGCAGTAGATCAGGAACCACCATCTCTCCCGGAATGGGGTGATCTGAGCAGAATTTTTGAAGATGGTTTCCGGCTCTTTGGCGCTGGTGCCCTTTATATGATTCCCTCGACTCTATTGATATTCATTGGGTATGCTTGCATGTTTATCCCCGCGTTCATTGCGGAAGCTGGAGGTATGAGAGATAAGGAAGGTATACTTCTGATGCTTGCCGGAAATCTGGTAGGGTTCGGTTTGATGGGAATTGGCACACTGATATCCATGGTTGTTGGTGTAATCCTTCCAGTTGCTGGATCCCATGCTGTCGTAAAAAAGGATTTTTCAGCCGCCTTTAAGTTTGGTGAAATCCAGAATATCTTTAAAGCGAATTGGAGCGGTTTTCTGGTTGCTTTCCTGGTTATCATCGGGGGTAGTACTGTTTTGGTTTACGGTTCTTATTTCCTGGTTCTCACTGTGGTCCTGTGCTGTTTTTATCCATTTGCCCTAAGTATTGTGGCGGCTTATTTGGCACTGGTGGGTTCAGCCTTGATTGCTGATGCATATCGGGTAGGGGTGATCAATTTGCCAGCGGAAAAAGATAGCTGATTCCCCAACTTACAATAAATTAAAATTGATTCTAGAGGGGATGTCCAATAGTTTTTTGGCACATCCCCTATTAATTATATTCACAGGAAACGGGTTCCCTAAAAGGAATTTGAACAGCTCTTCCGCATTCCATCAATATGAAGCGATTACTCCACCAGGGTGTTTGTCCTGCGACCGAAGGTCGTATCTAAGGGTTCAGGTCAAACCTGCCAAGCGAATATAAAATCATATGATCAGATACGTGATATCAGCCGGCGATTAAAATCGCGGCCTAGTTTGTCTAAGTCCCACCGTGG
>CBDVDO010000010.1:0-14513 GCA_965372765.1 uncultured Anaerolineales bacterium | reverse complement strand
TCTTTCAAGACATGCTATTTTGTTGTTAGTATATCGTCCAGATCTGATGATCCTGCAGCCTTCAGCTGATCTAAAAATGCACTATCCTCTTCGGATAACTCAAAATCAGTTAACAACTCAGCCCTTCGTTCCAGGGTTCTTCGGAGAGACTGGTTCCGGCGCCAACGATCAATATTAGCATGATGTCCTGACCTGAGCACTTCCGGGACTTTCCATCCGCGGTAGTCTTCCGGCCTGGTGTAGTGGGGATGTTCCAGCAAACCACTGGCATGCGAGTCTTTTTCCGCAGCTTGCGGATCACCCAACACTCCGGGGATCAAACGGGTGAGGATATCAATCAAAACCAATGCTGGCAATTCTCCCCCTGTCAATACATAATCTCCGATGGAGATTTCTTCAGTAATCAGGTGCTCACGCACTCGCTCATCAATGCCTTCATAATGCCCGGCAACAATAGCCAGCCTGGAATACCCTGCCAGGCTGTTGGCTTTTTTCTGTGTCAACAATTCTCCCTGGGGTGTCATCAATATCACCGGACAGCAGGGCGGATCACCCAAAATCCCTTCCACTGCCGCAAACACTGGTTCCGGCTTCATAACCATTCCTCCTCCTCCCCCGTAAGGAGGCTCATCCGTTATGTGATGTTTATCCGTTGTCCAATCCCGGATATTATGCAGATTCACCCGGAGGTGCCCCATCTCCTGGGCGCGGTGAAGAATGCTGGAATCCAGGTAAGGGGGGAAAACTTCTGGAAAGAGAGTAAAAACGTCAAATTGCATGTTCCCATTCTAGCCGAGAGAGAGTTGTTGCGCAAGTGAGTACCTTTTTCTTCTTCCGGGTTGCACACTCAGGGGCTGGATGAAATCCTTGACGTATTTTTAACGGTAGTGGTAAGATGTGCGCATGTACCTTAGTGGAAGTAATTGGAAAATGACCAAAAAACCGCGCAAGAGATCCAATCCCTGGCGGATTATCGCCCTGGTAGTGCTCATTGCGATTGTTGTATATTTTAACCAGACAGCTGTTCCAGAAATTAAACCGTATTTCATTCCAACAGTAACCCCAACAGAAAATCCTGAAACCTACACAAATAGAGCACAAGCGCTGTTTAATGAAGGCAAACTAAGCCAATCTATCGAAGCCTACCGGGAAGCTATTCTGGCAAATCCAGAAGATTCTTCCCTCTATGTTTCTTTGGCCAGAGTTCAAATCCTGGCAGGGCAACCGGAAGCAGCTCTTGAAAATGCTGAGTTATCCTTGCTTCGCAACCCGGATAATCCCCTCGGCCACGTAATGAAAGCCTGGGCGCTTGATTTTTTAGGTGATCTGATCGAAGCCGAGGTTTCTATTGAACGGGCTTTGTCCCTGGCGGAAAAAAACCCGCTGGCTCATGCAGTGTATGCGGAAATCCTGATTGACAGCGAAAACTACGAAGAAGCCAGCGCAGAATCCCTAAAAGCCCTGGAATTAGGCCCAAACCTATTAGAAACCCACCGGGCGCGGGGATATGTATTGTATTGGACCGGCAACTTCAGTGAAGCTATTCGGGAATATCAAAGCGCCCTGAATATCAACAATGCCATTCCCAATCTCCATCTGATGCTGGGGTATTGTTATTATGCTAATCAGGAAAATGACAAAGCAGTAACATCTTTCAGTCAGGCAAATGCTCTCAATCCCTCGGATCCTATACCGGATTTTGAAATTTCCCGTATCTATCTCCTGGATGGCATCTATAATAAAGCCATCCAATATGGTGAACTGGCGGTCAGGGATGCCCCTACAGATCCGCTCATGCAGGGAAATCTGGGCGTGCTCTATTTTAGAAACAGGGAATACGGTCAAGCGCTAAAATACCTTACTCTGGCAGTCCGTGGCGGCACAACAGAAAACGGGGATATTGTGGAAGGTGTACCGCTTTCCTATAAAACCCGGGTAATAGAAATTTTTTCCGCCTATGGTATCGCTCTGGCGAGGATGAACAAATGCGAGGAAGCTGTACCGATTTTTCAAACCATGCTCAGCCAGGTTTCCGAAAATGACATTGCTGTGATCAACGCCAATGAAGGTTTGTCCATTTGCACAGAAAACTTGGCTGAAATCACGCCGACACCCTGATCTTCACCCCATCAATCCTCCCTGCAGAATTCTTTTTACAACAAAGGAAATACAATTAAAAGCCGAAAACCAGAATGTAAGCGCCAATCATAAATCTAATGGATCCAAAACTAACCGGAAAACGGCCTACTTTCAGTAAAAATAAACCAACCCTTAATTTCAACCTCATCTTGATTTTGGTTGCCGTTATTGCGGCTGGTTTATGGTTTGCCTATGAGGTACACGACCCTGAAGGTCAGTTTGAACCCCTCTTTCTCCCCACGCCGACCGCGACCAGGACAGTGGATTCTCTCGTCCAGGAAGGACAGGCATATTTTGAAGCCGGAAAGATATTCGATCCCAAGGGGAAAGATGCCATTGATGCCTATTATGATGTACTGGAGCTCCATCCTGAAAATGCCCAGGTCCGTGCTGAACTAGCACGGCTGTTGACGTATTCCTCCGCGTTGTTATCCACCACTGAAGAGCGGACGGAACGATTGGCCCTGGCCCGTCAGGAAATCCAAATCGCAGCTGATGGGGCCCCGGAAGACAGCACCGTCCAGGCCATCCGCGCCCTGGTGCTGGACTGGAGTTCAACTTCTTCGGCAGCCAGTGATCAGGAAAAGCAGGATTGGTTGAATGAAGCTGAACTGGCTGCAAACCTGGCAATTACCCTGGACCCGAATAACAGCCTGGCGTTGGCATTTTATGCGGAAGTGCTTTTGGATCAAAATCAAAAAGCCCAGGCTGAAGAACATGCCCGGCTGGCAGTAAACCAAGGTCCGGAATTAATGGATACCCACCGGGTCTACGGAACTGTGCTGGAAACGCTGGGAGAATACCGATATGCGATTGAGGAATTTGAGAAGGCCGCCGAGATCAATCCCAATTTGACATTTCTTTACATTCGGATCGGGGTCTTATACCGGGCATTAAAAGTATATGACACCGCATTGGATTATTTTGCCAAAGCAATCGCAATCAATAAGTCCAACGAGGTTGAGGATGCGCTCCCCTATATCGCAATTGCCAAAACCTATTCCCGGGATGGGGAATTCTTTATTGCAGCCGTAAATGGAGAAAAAGCCATAGCAATCAATCCCACCAACGCGAATACCTATGGTCAACTGGGGGATATTTATGTCCGGGCCAGGAATTACGAGGGTGCCTTGCCCGTTCTGAAATGCGCGGTAGTGGGATGCTCGGCTGAAGAAAACGAAGTAGGCGGCACTGCTGTCCAAGCATTGGAACTCAATAATTTTGATGTCGCTTATTATTACGCCCGCTATGGATCTGTGCTTGCCGCGCTCAGCCGTCCCGGCCAAAATTACTGCCCGGAAGCGTTAATGATTTTGGCGGAGCTGAAAGTAAATTTCAGCAGCGATCCCACCTTGATGAGCATTGTGGCTGAAAACGAGGCGATCTGCTATCTATTAGAGGCAACCCCAGCGCCTTAATCATCCACTCCGTCTGTCAGGTCAGCTTTAGCTCAGGATTTCTCTAATTCCAGCCGTCTAAGAGTAATATAAGAATCATATAAAAGCCTTTTAGTAAAACTTGACTTTCATTTGGAAGAAAGTTATCATATTATCCGCTACTTAGCAGTCCGCATATTTGACTGCTAATGCTCCGGTGCCAGTTCAGGTTGAACCTGCTGTTGAGTCGGGCAAAGCATTTATCTTACAACTGTGAATTCTTTTTTAGAAGGAAGGAGTAGAAATCTATGGCAGGAAAGCAAATCGTTTTCTCAGAAGAAGCCCGACGGAAACTACAGGCCGGGATGGACAAATTGGCAAAAGCCGTTATCACCACCCTGGGTCCCAAAGGCCGAAATGTTGCCTTGGACCGAAGTTTCGGCAGCCCCACAATCACGCATGATGGTGTGACTGTCGCCAAGGAAATTGAACTTAAGGATAAACTTGAAAACATGGGTGCCCAGCTGCTGAAAGAAGCAGCCACCAAAACCAACGACATCGCTGGTGACGGCACCACTACTTCAACCCTGCTGGCTCATTCCATCGTCACTGAGGGTATGAAAAACCTGGCAGCCGGATTCAATCCCATGCTGTTGAAGCAGGGCATTGAAGCAGCAACCACGGCAGTCTCCGAGGAAATCGGCAAAAGCGCGATTGATGTCACTACCAAAGAAGAAATTGGTAACGTGGCCAGCATATCTGCTCAGGACCGGTCAATCGGCGAACTGATTGCAGATGTAATGGACAAAGTCGGAAAAGACGGCGTGATCACCGTTGAAGAATCCAAAACTCTGGCATTTGAAACCGAGTATGTTGAAGGTATGCAGTTTGATCGCGGCTACCTCTCCCCGTACTTCGTCACCAATCCAGATGATATGGAAGCGGTAATTGAAGAACCCAACCTGCTAATCCATGACTCCAAGATTTCCGCAGCTCAGGACCTGGTTCCCCTGCTGGAACAGTTGGTTCAAGTTGGTAAACGTGATCTGGTAATCATTGCTGAAGACGTAGATGGCGAAGCTCTCGCCACCCTGGTCCTAAACAAGCTCCGCGGCATGATTAACGTTCTGGCAATTAAAGCCCCTGGATTCGGCGACCGCCGCAAAGCCATGCTCCAGGATATCGCAATCCTGTCCGGCGCTACTGTGATTTCTGAAGATCTGGGACGCAAGCTGGACAGCGCGACTGTTGACGACCTGGGTAAAGCCGAAAAGGTGATCTCCACTAAAGATGACACCACCATAGTCGGCGGAAAGGGAGACAACAAACAGATTAAAGCCCGCATCGGGCAAATCCGGAATGAGATTGACTCCAGCACCAGCGACTACGACAGCGAAAAATTGCAGGAGCGGCTTGCAAAACTCTCTGGCGGGGTAGCGATTATCCGCGTTGGAGCAGCGACTGAGACCGAACTGAAAGAAAAGAAACACCGGGTAGAAGACGCCCTCTCCGCGACGCGCGCTGCCGTTGAGGCAGGCATTGTTCCGGGAGGTGGCGTGGCACTGATTAATGCCGCCAAGGCCATCGACAAACTCAAGATGGAATATGCTGATGCCCAGGTGGGCGTAAAAATCGTCCGCCAGGCTCTTGAAGCCCCCCTGCGGAAAATTGCTGAAAACGCCGGGAAAGACGGAGCAGTAATTCTGGAAAACGTACGCCGCTTCCAGGAAGAGAAAAAAGACAAACACATCGGATACGATGTTCTCAGAGAGGAATACGTTGATATGGTTAAGGCCGGTGTAATTGATCCTGCCAAAGTAACCCGCGGCGCGCTCGAGAATGCAGCGTCCATCGCGGCAATGATCCTGACCACGGAAGCACTGATCGCTGACGAACCGAAAGATGACAGCGATATGCCCCCCGGAGGTATGGGCGGTATGGGCGGCGGAATGCCCGGCATGATGTAAGCTGCCGTTTTTAGAAAACTATATGTAGTGTGGATTGATAATTTATCCACACTACATTTTTTTAACAACAATTGTATTTCAGCACTAGATCAAATACAGAAGAACACCAACCTCCTACGTGGCTAATCAAGCCAATATTACCTGTCGCGAATGCCCCATTACGAATAAACTCGTGTTTTATGTTCCATTGATCCTCATTTTTCCCTTTCTGCTGGTTGGTTGTAGCGGCAATTTATTTCCTTGATGTCCTTGCCTGCTTTTGACAAGAAAGGGTTTAGATGTTAGAATCACCCCGGTTTCTAGAAAAGGAGCCCCGGCTGGTTAAACCAGCAAAACTGTTCATGCTAGACGATCCATATAGTTTAAGTTGTATCGCAAGATATTTTCCTAAATAATAGTTTCCAAAAGCACTGCCCGGCCGGTTATGCCCCGACCGGGTATTTTATTATCAAAAATATAGCCCTTCCGGGTATTCGGCAAGAACCGAACCCTGAAGGAAAACATAATTAAGGAATTGAAATATGAGTAAAAACAAATTAAGAATTATTCCCTTGGGTGGTCTGGGGGAAGTCGGTAAAAACATGATGGTCTACGAATATGGAAAGAACATTCTCATCGTAGACACAGGCATCATGTTCCCCGATCATGATATGCCGGGAATTGATTACATCATCCCGGATTTCGAATACATTAAGAAAAACAAGGACCTGGTGAGAGGTATTATCATCACCCACGGCCACATGGATCATGTGGGAGCGATATCGTATGTCCTGGAAGAAGTAAATGTTCCGGTCTACGCGACTCCGCTCACCAAAGGATTTATTGAACTCAATTTGTCCGAAAAAGGGATGCTGGACAAAACAAGCATCCAGACTGTGCGTGCAGGAGAAATGGTGAATATTGGTCCCTTTGAGGTGGAATTTTTCCATGTCTGCCATTCCATTCCAGACAGTGTCGGTTTGGGCATAACCTGCCCGGATGGGTTAGTCGTTCACACAGGAGATTATAAATTTGATCCTACCCCTGTTGACGGATGGCCAACCGATTTTGCCAAATTGGCTGAATTCTCCGGGCGAGGTGTTCTCGCCTTGCTGGCGGATTCCACCAACGCGGATAAACCGGGGTGGACGCCTTCAGAAATGGTAATTAATGACTCCCTGGACAAGGTGTTCAGATCCGCGCCTGGCAGGATTATCGTGGCTTCCTTCGCCTCCCTGGTGTCAAGGATGCAGCAGGTTATTGATGCCGCTGACCGGTATGGACGCAAGATAGCTTTTGTCGGTTACAGTATGACTAAGAATTCCAAAATGGCAAAAAAATTGGGTTATTTGGAAATTCCTCCCGATATTGAAGTCGGGTTAGAAGCAGCGCTGAACATGAATCCCAAGGATGTGGTGTTGATGGCAACTGGTTCCCAAGGAGAGCCCTACTCAATCATGGGCCGGCTTTCCCGGGGTACCAACAAACGTTTTGATCTGATCAAAGACGATACAATTGTGCTTTCCTCTCACGCCATACCGGGTAATGAGGAAGCAATATACAAAACCATCAATCGCCTGTTCCGCCGGGGTGCAGATGTTGTTTACGAACCACTTGCCGGGGGTGTTCATGTCTCAGGACATGCCAACCAGGACGAGATGAAACTAATGCTGAATATCGTTAATCCCAAGTACTTGATTCCTGTCCACGGAGAATTAAGGCATTTAAAACAGCACGCTGTGCTGGCTGAGGAATCCGAGTTTCCAACTGAAAATGTGCTGGTGATCGAAAATGGAGAGGTCATTGAATTTGAGGGTGGAAAATTAGAGATCAAAGATCGTATCCCGGGTAATTATGTTTTTGTGGACGGTTCACGCGTAGGAGAAATCGGACCCAGCGTTGTCCGGGAAAGAGAACAGCTTGCCCAGGATGGGGTCGTGTTGATCAGTCTGGTTCTGGAGAGGAATGGCAAACTGCATGAAGAACCAGAGATTATTTCCCGTGGATTTGTATATAAACACGATGATGATGATCTCATCGAGCAGACACGGCAAAAAATCATTGCGGTTGTCGAAAACACCAAGGGCGATTTGCATGACGAATTGGTCCGAACCATCCGCTCCTTCCTTTACAGCAAAACTAAAAAACGGCCGGTTGTCCTGGCTACTATGAACTTTCTTTAAGCGAAACTTTGCTAAATAAAAAAATCCCTGGTAAATTTTCCGGGGATTTTTTGATTCTAGCTAAATGGAGAATAAACTGATTATGGGCCAGGCCAGCCGTGATCCCCAATCAGGGGTACAAATGCTACAGGTGTGAGATTATCTTTGATAATTTCCTCACCCCGGCGCTGGTAAAAATGAAGCACCTGGCCAGCTCTGCCCCCTACCGGCATGATTAACCGTCCACCGTCGGCAAGCTGGTCCAGCAAGGGGCCGGGGACATCAGGCGCAGCTGCGGTGACCATGATCGCGTCATAGGGAGCATAATCCAGCAACCCTTTGGTGCCATCCCCCAGGTGAACCTGGATGTTTTCATATCCCAGGTCTGCCAGCAGCCGGGTGGCCCTTTCGGCCAAAGAAGGATGACGTTCAACGGTATGCACTTCCGCTGCTAACTTTCCCAGGATAGCTGCCTGGTACCCAGACCCGGTCCCGATTTCCAGCACCCGTTCCTCACCTCCCAGGTTCAGGTGTTCAGTCATATAGGCCACTATGTAAGGTTGGGAAATGGTCTGTCCTTTTCCGATCGGTAAAGGACCATCCTCATAAGCATAGAGGTGCTGGTTTTTAGGGATAAATAAATGGCGCGGGGTATCTAAAAATGCCTTCAGGATGCGCGGCGAGGTAATCCCCCGGCGAGCTATTTGCCCCTCAACCATGCGTTTTCTAGCTATCTGAAAATCAATTTTTCCCAAAAGAATACCCTCGATGAGGTTGGATTAACTCAGAAGATAAGCAATGATCCATTGGGTAGTGGCAATTAAAGCATCCTGGTGGGTTCTTTCATAACTATGGGAAGCATCCACCCCGGGTCCGATCAGGGCAACAGCAACATCTCCTCCTGCCCGCCAATAGGCTTCCCCATCAGAACCGTAGTAAGGATAAATATCCACCTTGTAAGGGATTTTATAATCATCAGCCAGGGATCGGAGTCGTTGACTTAATCCATGGTGATAAGGTCCGCCGGAGTCCTTTACACACAGGGTGGCATGGAATTCATCTGAGGTCTGTCCTTCCCCAATCGCAGCCATATCGACCGCAACCAATTCCTTTATTCCTTCCGGGAAACCAGCGGCTGCCCCATGACCCACTTCCTCATAGTTGCTGAAAAGGAAAACCGTATCCTGGGCAGGTTTTTGCCCAGCATCAATAAGAGCCTGGATTGCTGCCGCCAGGCAGGCAACTGCTGCTTTGTCATCCAGGTGGCGGGATCGGATAAATCCCTGGGTAGTTTCAACACGCGGGTCGAAGGCAACAAAATCCCCAACCTGGATACCAGCTTCTTGAGTCCCCTCTGCCGAGGAAGTCCGGTAATCCAGCCGCACTTCCATGGTCGCTCCGGAGCGTTCTGTTGTGTTGACCTCTTTACTAAAAACATGTCCTGAAGCTTTATTTAGCAGCACCGTCCCCCGAACTGGTTCGCCGCCGCTGGAGAACACCGTACATCCTTCTCCTTCAATTGTGTTCCAGGAATAGCCGCCCAGCTGGGTCAGCTTGAGGCGGCCGTTTGGTTTAATTTCCTTCACCATCGCTCCCAGCGTATCCACATGGGCCGTTAAACCACGCGGGGCGGTTTTTTCCTTACCTGCCCAACTCGCCACCAGCCCTCCTTTGGCTGTCCTCTGCAAGATTAAATCTGGGAAAACCTCCAGCTGCTCCTCAAGATAACCAATAACCTGGTCCGTATATCCAGTTGGACTGGGGATATTTAATAACTCCAGCAAGATTTCAGTTAGATAGGTTTGATTAAAGTCTGGTAATTTTTTCATTTATCACCTTGTAGGTTATCTAATTCATCACCTTCAAAGCCCTGGATCGCTTCCCGCCAGGACACCAGCAGGGGGATGGTTTTTCCACTCTGGTAATCATAAGCTACCTGGACCGTTTTCCCTTCGGCAAAAACCTTCCCGGTGGCTGGTTCTCTGATCAGGTACTCCATATCCAGGCTTTTATTGCCCAGGCGAGAGATCCGCAAGCCAACCTCCACTTCATCGGTCATCAAAATCGGCGCTTGATAATCAAGTTCCACCCGGGCCAAAATGAATCCTATCTCCAGAAAAGACTTTCCATCCCACAACCCTAGCTGGCGTATGTAGGATACCCGGGCATGCTCCATATAGGTCAGAAAGCCAGCGTTGTTGACATGGCCCTGAGGGTCTAGGTCACCGTAGCGGACGGTAATTGGGTGGAAAAATCGGTAATCGGACATGTTTGCATTATACATGAAACAAGACTGTACACTCATTATGTTTCTTAGAATATCATTAGAGCGATCACAGACAATGAGTTGATATCTCCACCGCAGGTATAATATCAAATTGATGTCCTCAAGGTGTTGAAATCTAGAGGTACGAGTTAATAAGAAATACTGAGGTTTATTAGAGGTTAATTAATGGAAGTTCTGACCAGTTTGTTCACCATCCTGATCGTTGTCCTGATGGGTTTGTTAAGCAGGAAAACCGGGATTTTTAAAGCGGAACATGCCAAAACGCTGTCCTCATTTGTGTATTATTTTGGTCTACCGACCCTGTTTTTTGCCAAGTTATCTACCCTGGACATATCCTCTCTCAATATCCAGCTGGTGCTGGGCACCCTGTTGCCGACGGTGATCCTGCTGGCAGTTCTGTTGATCCTGAAAGGGATTAAACTCATCAACAAGGACACATATATCCTTTTAAGTTTATCAATCAGCTTCGGCAGTTATGCCTTTTTTGGCGTGGCCTTTTTTGAGACCTTTCAGAACGGCAAATGGCTGGAATTATCCATCTTATCAGCTTCACTCTTGGGGGTTTTGGGCATCATTACCACCTTGCTGCTGCTGGAATATGCCAGCAATCAAAAACAAGGAAGAAGTTTCCTGTCTAAAATCTTTTCCAACCCCCTGGTTCTGTCAATCATATTGGGCACTGTGTCTTCCCTGGCAGGATTTCAGCTGGCTTTCTTAAATAATGCCTTCATCCTGGTAGGGCAAACTTCCAGTGCGGTTGCGATTTTTGTGCTGGGAATGTTTATCTACGATCGTTTTTCTCTAGAGGCAATCAAGGGTGCTTTACGTTATTCCATTTTCAGGACGGTGGGTCTGCCGCTGGTAACCTATCTCACTTTCCTGTTTATCCTTCCCGAGGTTGGTGAGCTTGGCCAATTTCTGTTATTGGAAAACGGTATGCCGGCGGCTATCGCCCTGGTTGTGTTTGCCGAAAGGTACGAGTATAAAGTCACCGAAACTGCCGGGATCGTCAGCCTGACATCAATCTTCAGTTTTATCAGCCTGACTGCGATCTTTTATATCTCTCAGATGATCTTTTAGTTAAGCTGTTTTCCTAGTTCAAACTTCATCCCAGGAAGCTGTTTCCCAGGGATATGCCTCCACTTCTTTGGCTCTTTCCCGTACCACCGGGTCGTTTGAATATCTCCCCCTTAAATGATCGGGAAGCAAATCCGCGATTTCCCGCATGATCCTATCTCCCAGCTCATCCAGCTGTTGTCGTCTTTCTCTTCCTCTCCCAGTGATCGCTACCGGTCCGTACGGTTTTCCGACCCTGATGGTGACCTTGGGTTTATTCCAGAGCCGGAATGGTAACGCATCATTAAATCCGGTAAATCCGACAGGCAGTATTTGGGCGCCGGTTCGAGCAGCCAGGTAAGCTGTGCCTGGACGGGCAGGCCGGATCATCTCTGCCCAGGCTCCGCCTTCCGGGAAAATACCAAAAAAACCATCTTGTTTTAAGACATATTCAGCATCCCGGATGGCCTGCCTGGAACCGGTCCCCCGATAAACATACAGGACTCCCCACAAGCTAGGTAGTAATTTTGCCCATCCAGGAGTAAAAGCTGGATTCGCGCCGGAAAACAGCTCAATCGAAGGTGGAGCTACATGAAGCATAGCCACGGAATCCGCGAAACTGAAGTGATTGCCGGTGATGATCAATGGGCCTTTATCGGGGATATTTTCCTCCCCAATCAGTTCAAAATCACTAAATACCTTTATAGCCAGGCGAATTAATCCCTTGAGAGTGGACCGGACTAATAATCTGCGGGGATATTTAAAATCTGCTATGGGTAGCTCCTTGATCAAGTGGGTTCTTCACTGCCTGTTCCGCAATTTAGTGGAGAATATAATCAGTATTCTTCAATATAAATTAAATCAGAACCAAGTTTCATTATTCTATCAAATATCCCGGCACGGGAAAGGTGTAGAGCTTTCCGGGTTCTTGTTCAGGATAAAAATGGTATGTTTTGCGCGTTTCGGAGTATTTCTCCACCAAAGCTTGATCCGTTCGGGGTCCAATGCTCCAGGCGAAAATAAACGGAGAATCCAAAGTCGGGGATTCAAGTTCCAGCAGGCTGCCGTAGGGCATCCAGAGCTCAGAATGAACAATCACCAATGCCGGCGTGAGTTCTTCAGCCTCTGATGAGGTGAAAATCGCCAGATCGGAGCGTTCAATGCCATACAATCCCTTAAATTCCTCTATCCGCTCAGGAAGGTAAAAAATGAGGTTTCCGAAAATTAGCAGGGAAGTACAACAAATAATAAAAACCGATCGAACCCGATCCCATCCGCCCTGATACCTCCAGGGAGTGGCGGGACCAGTAAACCAGCTGGCTAACCAGTATATTCCCAGCGCTTTAAGGATGGTCAATCCTGGCAGGGCTTCAAAATAATATCGCGGACCGAACAGCCGGGATCCAATCCAGTAAGCCGCGTACAGGCTGACCAGGGAAAGCAATATCCCTAAAAACAAATAGGTGATCTTGGATTTACGGGCTTTTATCAGGCCGATTGGTAGTAATATCCAGGAGATTTTCCCCCACCCGAACAAATCACTTAACCCAGTCCGTAGGCTTTGTTTTGTGTTCCACCAACCCTGGAGCAAGCTGTGACCACCCTCTGTTACTCCGTATCCAGGGCCGAAACCAACTTTGTCATACGGCCACCACAGCGTGTAGGGATTAGTAAGGAATCTCCCCGTTAGTGCCCATTGCCATACAAAATGCAGAGAAAGCAAACCGAGAGTTATCCCGCCTATCAAGATTACCTGCCGGCGTTCCCTGCTGCTGCCTCTGATTAATAATAATATGCCATGAATGCCAAATGGTAGCGCTATGGCAGCCATCGTCAATGGTCTGGTCAACCCCAGGACACCCAGGCATAATCCAGCGACTGCAGACTTAAACCATCGCTCCTGTTTTTCTTCTGTTTCAATGGCGTCAATCCAGAAAAGGGTAAATGCTGTACACAATACCAGACTCCAGACATGGGAAAGTAGTGTCCCTGCCTGAATTAAAAAGAAAGGCGAGGATCCTAGAAGAGCCGCCGCAATTAAACCGACCGTTTCTCCAAAGGTGCGTTTACCGAGGCGATAAACCAGCCAAACCGCAATGCCTGCCAGGATCGGATTCACCCAATCCCGAAGCCCGACCCTAATGCCCAGCGACAATACAACAGGCCATCCCAGCGGATATTTGGCAAACCGTGCCCCCTGATAATCAATTACAAAAGGAACTAAAAAACTGTCCGGGAAATCCGGAGAAGGCAGGGTCAGGTCTCCACCGGCAATCACTTGTCCCTGCCAGAGATAAGCAAATTCATCTTCCAGATGAGCCATGTTTTCAAAGACCAGCCCTGCAACCAGTGCTGCGATAATAACAACCACCAGGCTTAAAAGAACTGCAATCCGGTCAATAGATTTCATATCATCAGGCGTTAATTTTCCGCAGCGCTGTCAGCGCTGCTTCATGCAAAATACCGTTAGTTGCACATATACCCCTGTTTTTTTTCAAAGTCCTGCCCTGTGAGAAATCTAGCGGATTTCCATCCAGGTCTGTTACCCTTCCACCAGCTTCTTCAACAATAACCGATCCGGCCGCCTGGTCCCAAATTTTTTCCCGGTAATCCATCCTGTCAGGAGATAATAAACGCAGGTATATCTCTCCCCACCCTGCAGCCAGCAAGGCATATTTCACCTGGCTATCCATCCGCACAGGATCTGCTTTGCCACCCAGTTCTTCCTGGAAATGGTCAACCTGGGAAACATTGGTATGACCGGACTCAAACGAACGCATCAGGCGGGCGTGCTCCGGTTCCAATCGAGTCGACACAGTCAGCGGTGAATACTGACCCTCTGCCTGGCTTTCCCGCAGCTCAGTCATCCAGCTTCCACTTCCTTTTTTAGCAACCACTAATAACCCGCTGCCGCCGACATCTACCCGGAGATCAGAGTTCATATTTGGGCAGCCAAGCACACCTAGCTGGACTTTCCCATCTTCCACATAAGCCAATGCGCAGGCATATTGGGCTCCCCGTAAAAATCCCTTGGTCCCGTCGATGGGGTCCAATGTCCAGTAGTTCTCTCCCGGGGCAGCAGCTCCCCGATCAATATATTCACATACAAGCTCTGGAGTGACCCCGGGGATTACGCGATTTACAAAATTAGTCACCCTGTCCAGAGTTTCGCTCCCTTCCGGCGACCGCAGCGCGTCAGCCTGCTCTTCTCCCACCAGAGTAGAGTCAGGAAATCTCTTGGCCAACAAAGAACTGACGACTGCCTGGGCGGCAAAATCTGCCACCGTCACAGGAGATCGGTCATCTTTTGTTAACGCTATGGAAACCATTTCCCCCTGAATATCCCCTGCCAGGGAAGCAGCCTGCCGCACAGCGTTTATGGCAAACTCAACTATTGGATCTTTGATATTTATCATAGGTTTAACTTAACATGGAACGCTCTACTCTGCAAGGGGCACGTGTCGCTGTTGAAAATTAGTTAAGATGTCATTCTGTTTCCAGGATCAGGAACTCCTGTCAGGTCATAGGTCATTGCCCCAGTTATCCT
>CBDVDO010000009.1:0-15825 GCA_965372765.1 uncultured Anaerolineales bacterium | reverse complement strand
ATGAAGTTGGAGACATCATAAGCATAAACGACACCATCCTGGTAGTCCTGGGGTGGGATCAACCTCCTGGTGGCGATTTTAATCCGCCTGCAGAAGGGAAAAAATACCTTGTAGTAGACATAATGCTGGCAAACCAGCGTGAAAGGTCCTTCAGCATCTCACCAGTTTTTCAGATGACTTTAAAGGATTCAACCGGTCAAAAATACAATGTTAATGGGAAAGCGAATATCGCTTCTGGAAGTCATACCCCAAATGGGGAAATAAATCCCGGAGAAGTCCTCCGCGGCAAGGTAGGTTTTCATGTTCCGGAGGATATGGTTAATTTTATATTTGTCTACGAGGCTAATCTGATTGGATTGGGTGAAGTGTCGGTGAACCTGGGATCTATTCCGGTGTCCATGGAACCTCCTGCTGATCTAAACCTGGCTCAACAGCAAATAGTTTATCAAGTAGGTGACATAATTGAAATCTCAGATTTGGCAATCCAGGTTCTCCAGGTATCCTTTCCAACCGGGAACGAGATTGTAAAACCAAAAGAGGATTTTAAGTTTGCAGCCGTTGACCTCACAATAGAAAACTTGGGAAACACCACTCAGGAAATCTCCAGCATTGTCCAAATGTATTTGAAAGATTCAACCGGCCAGAAATATACCTTCCACCTTGGAGCTCAATCCATCATCGACAGCGGACTACCGGATGATGAACTCCAACCCGGAGAAAAAATCCGGGGGCAAATCGGGTTTCAAGTCCCCAAAGATATCCAGGGACTGGTGTTTGTATTTGATGCAGAAATTTTTGGGTTCGGCAAAGTTTTTATTGCTCTGGATTAAGACGGGATATATTGATTTTTTATTCTTGACCTACCAGGATTTCTGGCTTTTTCAAGACTCGATCAATAGGGAACACAAACCAGGAAAACTGATCTGCTTTTCAGTCCAAGATCGATATTTCCAGGTCAAGTAATGATTACTTAGAACTTAGATCTCCGAAAATGTCTCTGGTGAAGATGAATTTGAATGGCTGCTTCCCCAGAAACAGGACATTTATTCTCACAGATACCACACCCTGTACACAAATTCCGGATCACAACTGGACGCTGGATGGTTTTTACCACGCCTTCGGATGTCATAACCTGCGCTTCTTCCAGAATAATTGCTTTTTCAGGGACAGGACACATTTCTTCACAAACAATACAATGCTCGTCTTCAGCCCAGGGAAGGCACCGATTTTGGTCAATTTGGGCTTTCCCAATTACTTGCTTTCTTTTTTTCTCGAGCGGTAAAGGCGGAATTGCTTCTACAGGACAAATCTGTCCGCAGGCATGGCAGGAATAATCACAATAACCAATTCTTGGAACCAGAATTGGTGTCCAGAATCCTTCTACCCCGGCTTCCGTTACTGCCAGCTGAATGGCATTGGTTGGACAGACCGTGCTGCACTCGCCGCACCGGATACAGGTAGACAGGAACTGGTCATTGATAACGCCCGGTGGTCTAAGCAGTTTTGGAGACTGGGTATCACTAACTAGATTACTTTCCAGCAGCCCAACACCCAGGGCAGCAGTTCCGAGAGATATCAACACTTTCCTTCGTTCAATATCGTATGGCTGCTGGATTACTTTCGCGATTCTCGCAGGGTACGATACAGCTCCTCCCGGACAATCCGCTGCGCAAGCCATACACATGGTGCATTCTCCGGGATCACAAAAAACTACTTCATTTTTTTGAATCGCGCCAGTAGGACACTCAGAAAAACACCTTCCACAGAGAGAACACGTTTCCATGATCTCGCATTGAACCAGGCTAAATTTACCAAGGAATCCCAGCATTCCTCCCAGTGGACAAAGGTATCGGCACCAAAAGCGTGGTGCCAGGGCATTAAGAGCAATAATACTCAGGAAAAAGCCAAAAAAGAGACCCCCGTAGCGGTAAGATGCCGGGTGGGATGGGAAAACTGACGGCCGGATCAAATTGTCAAAGCCGCTAATGATCGGCTGCAATAATGGAACCTTATAAAGTGCCATTTCAATTCCAGTCACAATTTGATCCAGGGCTGGCCAGATAGCAATGGTCAACGTCCGGTAAAATACCGTGATCGGGTCAAAAAACAGCAGGGATAAATTTGACAATAAGGCAGCAAAGAGGATGACCAGCAGCAGAATGTACTTAATTCCCCGCAGCCATTCAGGAATTTTCGGTTCTTTCCTTTTCCAGGATCGGATAGGGAACCAGTCTAGCAGGGTGCCGAGAGGACAAAACCAACCGCACCAAACTCTCCCAAGAAGCAGGGTCAGGATAATTGTAATCAACGCTAAAAGTGACCCGGCCAGGATAGTTCGGCTGGCTAATACCTGGGCCAACATAACCAGTGGATCCAGCTTCAGGGGAAGGTTAATTAATTCTTGTTTTACATTAGTCCCGGCAGCCGGGTAAAGATAAAATTCCCGTCGGGACCAAAGAAAAAACACCAGGAACAGGATCATAAAAAGCACCTGGCTGTACTTTCTTAATTTTAACCACTTCTCCGGCGATAATCCTGAACGGGGTTTCTCCGATTTATCAGCCAAGATTGATTTCCTCAATCTTAAGCTGGTCTAAGTTTTTGACCCCCAAACCCATTTTTGCGCCCTTTTTTATGTAGGCCAAATCATTAGGTTGCATTCCAAACAGTGTTGCGGCATAGCTGTCCGCGGCGACAATATCCGCCGAGGCTATAATTGTGTTCGCTTTTTTCACATCTGACAAATTTCCCCCGGAGGGACCGTGATCCATCAACATACGAACAGCGTCCACTATTACCAGAGAGGATCTGACCCGGCTGTTTAAGTCTGCCAACCGCTGTCCCAGATTGGCATGCATCATGCTCCGGTAAAGGATTACACCCATCATGTTTTTCATCCCCAGGGTCAACTTCGCCAATCCATGGTGTTTAGCGATGGGAACATTAATCAATACATCCGTTTTAAGCACATCATCATAAATATCGCAGGATTTTAAATCCTGACCCTGAGGGATTGCTGTATCAACATATTTGAGATTATTCATCACCACCATTTTTCCCCCGGCTTTTTTAACCTCAGCCTGAATGCCGCTGACGGCATAAGCTTGTTCTGCAAGTCCTCCAAATGGAAAATCAAGCACCCTTACCCGTTTGGCGCCGGCTTCCAACGCCAATTTAACGACTGCCGCAACCACCCAGGGATTAGTAGTAGCAGCATATTCATAACCATGATAAGCGACACAGATATTTGGTTTTACGATCACTTCATCCCCGGACTTTACAAAACGCTTCATACCTCCCAGTGCCTTGACCGCTTTCCTTACCATGGCTTCCGGATCTCCATGTCTGGCGACAGTTAAATCGGGATAAGCCATCGTCGGAGATGGCGCAGGTGTATCCTCAGGTGTACTTGTCGGCTGATTGGTTTCCGTGGGTGGCGCGATCGTCGAGGTGGGATCAGTTAAAAATGTTGTGGGAGATAATTTATCCGGGGAAAATGATTTTGATAGCAGCTTATCCTGATTTAAACAACCGGAAAGATATACTCCTCCCAAGGATCCCAGGCTGGCTGCGAGTAATCGTAAAAAGTGTCGACGGGAGAGCTCATTCATAGTCACTTTCCTTTGCCAATAAAGGCCGAACCTTCAAAACCGATAATTTATTTTCAGGCAGATGACTTATTTGAGTACCCTAAATTGTACCCTCAACCGGACCAGTTCATATTAAGGTTTTTCTCAGATAACAAACTTGAGATGACTCCCCCTTTTTTATCACAAGTCCAATGCCACCGCTCTCCGTGAAAACAAAGATCCCGGGCAAAATGCGCATCCCGGGATCAAATAATCTGTCATTATCTGGAATCTATTTGTTACCCATTCCAAAACCTGTTTTATGTGCCTTCCTGCCAGGAGTTTAAGTATTTTACCTGCTCTTCAGTCAGCACATCAATATTGATATCCATGTTATCCAATTTTAGTCTGGCAATCTCTGCGTCAATTTCCTGTGGAACCCCATAAACCTGGTTCTTAAGATTTTCTGCATTCTTTATTATATATTCCGCGCTCAACGCCTGGTTAGCAAAGGACATATCCATCACACTGGAAGGATGTCCTTCCGCAGCCGCCAGGTTGACTAGCCTGCCTTCGGCCAGCAAATTCAGTCTGCGTCCATCCGAGAGTAAATACTGGTCAATCATGGGTCGAACGCGAATTTTCTCTTCGGCCATTTCCTCAAGGGCAGGAATGTTAATTTCAACATTAAAATGACCTGAATTAGAAATTATAGCGCCATCCTTCATAACCTCAAAATGCTGTTTATCGAGGACATGCAAATCTCCCGTGAGGGTGCAAAAGATATCACCCAGGGGAGCTGCTTCCACCATTGGCATCACCCGGAAACCATCCATCACAGCCTCGAGCGCTTTTAGCGGATCAATTTCAGTCACGATTACATTGGCTCCCATACCCCGGGCTCTCATCGCCAGTCCACGGGCACACCATCCGTAACCGCCGATGACGAAGGTCTTCCCAGCTATCAGAACGTTAGTAGCCCGGATAATTCCATCCATGGTAGATTGGCCTGTTCCGTAGCGATTATCAAAAAAGTGTTTTGTCATCGCATCATTTACAGCGACAACGGGAAATTCCAGCGCGCCATCCGCCGCCATCGCCCGCAGCCGGATTACACCGGTTGTGGTTTCTTCCGTTCCGCCAATTACATCATCTAACATTTCCCGCCGATCCTTATGCAAAGTGCTGACAACATCAGCTCCATCATCCATTGTAACGTGCGGTTTATGGTCAATGGCAGCGTTGATATGTTTATAGTAGGTTGCATTGTCTTCCCCATTAATAGCAAAGACAGGGATCTCGTTATGCATCACCAGGGAAGCAGCAACCTCATCCTGGGTAGATAGGGGATTAGAAGCCACCAGGACCACATCAGCACCGCCTGCTTGGAGGGTCTTCATTAAATTTGCAGTTTCACTTGTAACGTGAAGGCAAGCGGACATACGGATGCCGTCAAATGGTCGTTCTTTGGTAAATCTTTGGTTAATTGTTCGCAGAACAGGCATTTCCCTTTCAGCCCATTTAATCCGCCTGCGTCCGCCTTCTGCTAAAGATTTATCCTTAATATCAAATTTTTCCATTTTTTTCTCCAATATGTGTGATTATTTGCCAGGGGGCCGGAGCTTCTTAAAATTCCGGGAGCCTAATTATTTTTACTGGTTAACTATCCAACAATATATCCAGTTTACTCTGATCGTCAAAGTGTTCTCTAAAACGTTTGATAAATGCCTCTCTTGTGAAATGATGGGATTGCGGCCCATCAGTTTCCAGACAGTAGGAAGCTGCCAGTGCGCCCATTTCTCCACACAACTTTAAATCCAGCCCGAAGCTGTAACCGGTCAGGAAACCACCCCGGTATGCATCGCCAATACCAGTCGGATCAATAATCTCCGTCGGCGGCACAGATTGAATAACAAACTCTTCATCTTTTGTGATTACAGTCGATCCGTTTTCTCCCTTTGTGATCACCATGATCTCCAGGTGATTTTTGATCTCATCCCTGTTCATACCAGTATGTTTTTTGATTAAACTGAATTCATACTCATTAACGAAAAGAGCATGCGCTCCTTCCACTCCCTGGCGGAGCTCCTCTCCAGACAGGCGTACTGTCTGCTGGCTGGGGTCATATAAATAAGGCAGGTTCAGCGCCTGGGCTTCCTCGACGTATTGGATCATTGCCTGAGGATCTGTGGGAGATATCACCACATAATCCAGGGGATCACCTTCCCAGGAACTAAGCTTAACTTCACCAGCGTAACTCATCGCTCCAGGGTAAAAACTGGCAATCTGGCAGTTATCCTTATCAGTAGTAGCAAAAAATGAGGCAGTAAAATCATCCTCTATCACCTTCACAGCCGTGGTATCCACTCCGTTCTGCTCCAACCAGGCTCGGTATTCACCAAAATCCTGCCCAACTGTCCCAAACAAAGTGGGCGTCCCCCCCAGTAAAGCCATGGTGTACCCGATGTTGGGACCAATCCCTCCTCTCCGCTTGATCATTTTGTCTACCAGGAAGGATAGACTGATGGATTCTAGTTTATCGGCGATAAAATGCTCCCCGAAATGTCCGGGAAAGGTCATCAAATAATCAAATGCAATTGATCCAGTGAGGGCAATTCTCATAGATACCTTTTAATTAAGTTATTATTGGCGCTCGATCAAAATATAGCTGGATTTCCCGTTTAAAATCCAGCTATATCTTACCACTGAACCCCCCAATTCAAAAGATCTTCAAGTTATCCTCAATGGATTTCCCGTATCTTGAGAGTTCAGATAATTTTTGGTAATTAACATGAGGGGCTGCAAAGAGAGTTTAGCAAAGTTTGTCATTCCACCCCTTCAATAATGCGTTCAGGAATCAGGGTCCATGGATGAATATCTGTGCCTGATACTCGCCTGCCTGGACTGCGGAATTCCCCCACACAAGTATGCTATACTCCCTGCATGAAACATATTGCCCGGTCCGCATTAATCATCGCGGTTTTCTTTGGTCTGGAAAAGATGCTGGGGTTTGTCCGCAATGTGTTAATTGCCCGAGCCTTTAACCTCTCAACCGAATTAGACGCCTTTAATGCCGCTAACAATATCCCGGACTTAATATTTGCCCTGATTTCCGGAGGCGCCCTTGCAATGGCGTTCATTCCGGTGCTCTCAGAATACCGGGAGAGTAAAAGTAAAACTGAGATGTGGGGACTGTTTTCTCAAGTAACCAACGGCGTATTCCTGGTTACTATCCTTTTTTCCCTATTTATCGGCCTGAGCGCAGCACAGCTTGTCTCCTGGGAAATCGGCATTGCCCCCGGTTTCACTTCCTCCCAGCAAAATTTAGTCACTGAATTAATGCGCCTGAACCTGATAGCAACAATTCTGTTCTCCTTAGGCGGATTAGCAATCGCTGGACTTCAATCGCAACAGCATTTCCTGATTCCGGCCTTAGCCCCCTCCATGTATGACATCGGATCATTATTTGGCATCCTGATCCTTGCCCCGGAACAGGGCTACCAACTAGGTCCAATCACCCTGCCGGCCTACAATATGGGGGTCTACGGATTGGTATACGGCGTTATCATTGGTGCCGCATTATTTATGTTAATCCAGGTCCCTGCTTTGATTAAATTCGGATTCCGGTGGTCGCCAAAACTGAACCTGAAAGATCCAGGGGTGCTGAAAGTCCTGCGATTAATGGGTCCCCGGGTATTGACAGTGTTTTTTATCCAATTTGTTTTCCTCATCCAGGACAACTTGGCTTCCCGATTACCTACTGGTTCGGTTACTGCCCTGGTGTATGGCTGGCTATTCATGCAGCTTCCGGAATCACTGATAGGAACCGCCCTGGGAACCGCCCTGCTTCCCACCTTATCCGAACAAATAATCAATGACGAAACTGACAAATTTCGCACCACTCTCGAAAAAACCATCCGGGTGATATTTGGCCTTACTCTGCCAATTGCAGTTGTTCTGGCAATTAACATTCGCCCTCTAATCCACGTCCTTGGATTCGATAGCGCAGGTACCAACCTGGTCGTGTGGACTGTTAGAGCCTATTTAACAGGATTAGTAGGCCACTCCTTGCTGGAGGTGGCTGCAAGGTCTTTTTACGCTCAGCACAACGCAAAAACCCCCCTTGTAGCATCCGGGCTCACTTTTACAGCTTTCGTCCTCCTGGCAATCCCCCTCTCCCAAAGATTTGGCGCTCCTGGAATCGGATTGGCAAATTCTCTCGCATTCTCAGGAGAAGCGCTTCTGCTTTTTATCCTGCTTTATCGAAGGATACCATTTTCTCCCCGGCTAAAAGGAACCCTGTTTCGTGCTCTGGCTGCCTGTGTTTCAGGGATAGGACTGAGTGTATTGCTGCAAAACCTGGCGGGGCCTCAAACCTCAACCCTGGCAAATCTGGGAATTACCAGTGGAATTCTTGTTCTCTCCAGTGGGATTATTTTGCCCTGGCTGCTTCCTGAACTAAAAGATCTGCTTGATATCTAAAGGAGACATATGGATCAACAACTCTACCTGAAATATCTAAAAGATTATACGTTGGAAGCCTTGGATAAAGCAGATGATAATGTTTCCCGAGCCGCCGATTATCTGGAAAAAATACCCAAACCAAAATTTTTCATGAAAGACCGCGAGGAAAAAAGAGCCGCTTTAAGCCGGGTAAAAAAGGTTTTTATCTCATCACGGGAACGTTCTCTGTTCGTTGTCTTAAAAAGCCTGGGATTCGATGATTTGGCAAAAGAAAAACTCTAAAGCAGTAATATAAAAAACCCGGGATTCAGAACAAGAAACCCGGGCTGATCATCATGACTGGTTGTGACATCGATACTCTCATTCAAAAGTTGTCTTAATATATCCATCAGACACTTCTTCCAAAATCCCTTCAGCCAATTTTAGTTTTCCCGGACTCAGCAGTTCACTGTTAATGTCAGTAATTAACAGAGGGGGTGTCTGTTCAATCCCGGTTTCAGCGGACAGAAATGCCGTCCAGATAACCTCAAAAGCCGCAACAAGATCATACTCCAGCGAGGCGACCCAATTGTCCCTGTACTCCTCACGGAAATCACTGCCGGGGCCAATTATGAGTTTATTGTTGTTGGTCAGCATCTGGTAAATTTTTGGATCTCCCGCGCCGGGAACAATGTAAAAGGTATTTACTGCCCGGTCAATCAGCAGATTAACATTAGCTTCTATCTCCGGGTCACTTGCGTCAACAGGGAGGTCTATATATTTTGGGTAAAGGTAATGAATTCCAGTTGGAGCATATTTCGGATTGCACAAACCGCAGAAATATTTCACCCCCACCCGGAAACCCTCTCGGGCAGCCAGAGCTTCATCACTCTCCTGAACGCTTAACACTGCTACTCGCCAATCAGTTGTGATCATAGCAGCGATATAACCAGCAGCAAACCCCTGGACGCCAAAATCTCCTCCAGCAAAACGTAGTACACTCAGATTGTCAAGGGGATCGAGATCATTAAATCCTACCGCCAGGAATTTTGTGTCTGGAGCACCCTGGGCCAAATTCTCGAGATCAGGATAGGGTGGCAGGACAACTACAATCCGGAAATCATCTCTCAGGAAATCTCCTGGGGCCATGGTTTCAAGGACTTGAAATCGGAGTCCTTCCGCCCTGATATACCCCCCCACCAGGGGATTTAATTCCTCTACCAGACTTGGATCAGCTCCTGGCGGCGTTAGGAACACACCCACTGGGGACAGCGGAGTCGGCGTGTCATCCGGTGTTGGAGTCGGCACAGGTGTCTCTGTAACAATCGGCTCACTGTTCGGCGTTTGGGTATCCGGTTGTGAACTACATCCAACCAGGAACAAAATAATAATTAACAACCAGTAAAAATCTTTATGTTTAGCCAACACTTACTCCTTGGTTATATTAACCAGATTTTATTTTACTACTTTTTCCGGGTGAGGGCTCTATCTAGTATAATTTAAAAATATAATTAGTGTCAAAATCCCCGGAGAGGGAACACTTCAAATTGAGCATGTTGTTTTTGATGTCAACGGTACCCTCGCAGTTGATGGAATTCTGCTCCCAGAAGTTTTATCCCTGCTGAAGATTCTAAGCGAGAAAGTGAAGATACATCTGTTGACAGCAGATACACATGGAAAACAATCAGAATTAGATCTCCAATTGGGGATCACTGCGGTCCGTGTGAAAGAGGGAAGGGAAGCAGAGCAGAAAGCAGCTTACCTTGGCAAACTTGGCGCGGAACAATCTGCATCTGTCGGGCAAGGAGCAAATGATTCCCTGATGTTGAAAGAAGCCAGAATCGGGATCTGCATCCTGTCTGAAGAAGGTGCCGCCCTGGAAACATTACTCCAGGCAGATCTAGTTGTACCAGATATCATTTCTGCCCTGACAATATTAAATCATCCTGCTCGTATGGTTGCGAGCCTGAGAAAATAGCCAGACCCTGGAAAAAATATGTCTATCCCTAAAACCGATCAATTCCCTGATGATCCAGAAGATTTGTCACCAGCCCGCCGTCGTAGGGCAGAGCGAGGCTTGGTCCCAGAAGACCTTATCGCAGTAGCAGAAGATATCGAAAGCCTGGCTCACAGCACTATACCTTCTTTTGATTTTTTTCTGTTTTCACTGCTGGCCGGGGCAATCATTACAGCAAGCATACTGGCTGATTCCCCTGCCCTGCTTGTTCTGGGCGCGCTTGCTGCACCACCACTCACCCCTTTTATTGGGATCTCCCTGGGTACAGCAACTGGATCGTTGAAATTTTTTGGCCAGCGTTTCATCGGATCGATGGTTGCCAGCGGATTTATATTATTGGTAGGTATTCTAGGGGGATACGCAACCTTTGTGCTCAAGACACCGAGTGTTCAGTTTCTTATTTACAATGCCAGAGTTTCCTGGACCCACCTGGTTCTGCTCATAGCTGGCACTGTATTTTCTGTTATCAGCATTAAGCGGCAACAGCAGATCCCGCTTATACCCAGCGTTGCCCTGGCGTATGAGTTATATGTCCCTCTGGCAATAGCCGGATTTGGGTTCGGAAGTGGACAACCTCACCTCTGGCCGGATGGGCTGGTAGTTTTTGGCGTTCATCTGGCAGTTCTGGCGATCACCGGGACGATTGTATTTATGCTCCTGGGCATCAAGCCTCTAAACTTCATTGGCTATACCCTGGGAAGCGTAATTACCATCCTGGGAATCGTTCTGTTAATTGGCCTGAGCAGCGCAGGGGCTGTCGTTGGCGGGAAAATCGCCATACCTACCCTCGTGCCCACAGCAACACAAACCTCAACGCCAATTCCACCTACCTTCACCCCAACAGAGACTCCCATACCCCCTACTATAACTCCTTCCCCAACCATACCGACTGCAACCGCAACCCCGCTGCCAACGGCTACCAGCACGGTAACACCAAAACCGACCCAATTTTACGCGGAAATTGCGGTTTCCGAGGAATACCTCGGCGCCTTAATTCGAAGTGAGCCCAATTTTCAGAGTCAGGTTCTGACTTCCCTGGTTAACGGCACGGTCATTGAAATCATTAATCCCTCCCCTTCCTACGATGAGCAGGGAAGAAGTTGGTTAAATATTCGTTTTTTCAATGAGGATGGAGAAGAACAAGACGGCTGGATTATTGAACATTTGCTGTTGATCTCAACACCTCAGCCGGATTGGTAATACTTCTACTCTTTCAAATCCCGACCAAGAAATGCGCCGGGTAGAAGCTCACGAACTGTGCTCTGTTGAAGCAGATTTTCATCCTCGTCCGTCAGCAAGACCTCAATATCTAACCCAAATTCTGCTAATACCTGCCGGCAGGAACCGCAGGGGGCGCCTCCATTCCTGGTTGCTACCGCGATAGCTTCAAACTCTCGTTCTCCAGCGCTGACTGCGCTGAAGATTGCCGATCTCTCTGCACAGATTGAATCAGGATAGGCTGCGTTTTCAACATTCACTCCGGTAAATATCTGGCCTTTTTTTGTTAACAAGGCTGCACCGACTTGGTAGTTAGAATAGGGGGCATAAGCCCTGGACCGGACCTGATTTGCTTCGTGGATCAACTCCTGCCGTTTTTTATCATTTATGGTCATTTGTATTATTCTCCTCAGCAGCCAATTCATTATTAATTTTTTTAATGCGCACCTTGTTGATCCGGTGTTCATCTACCTGCTCAACTGTGATCAATAGGTTGTCAAATTTTACTTCCTCTCCTAACTGGGGTACATGCCCAAGACGAAAGTACACCAGGCCGCCTAAAGTATCTGCTTCCTGGTTAGGTAAAGAGCTGTCAAGAATCAGGTTTAAATCATCAATATCAATCTTTCCCAGGAAAATATATTCATCTGGATCTATCACCCGGTAAATATTTTCTTCCGCATCATATTCGTCCTGAATTTCCCCGAAAATTTCTTCGATGATGTCCTCCAGCGTGACCATGCCGGCTACTCCACCGTATTCATCAACCACTATCGCCAGATGTACGTGCTTTTTCTGCATATCCGCCAAAAGTTCATTGATCACTTTGGTTTCCGGTACAAAATAGGCACTCCGCATTAATTCCGTGATTCCGCCATGATATTTTCCATTCCCAACTACTTCCAGGAGATCCTTGGCATAAAGGAAACCGATGATATTATCTACTTTTCCCCGGTAAATCGGGATCCTTGAGAATCCAGATTTCACAAATTCCTTCACCGCTTCAGAGAATGGAACGCTTGCTTCTATTGCTAAGATATCGATCCGGGGAACCATGATCTCACGGGTTAACGTATCATCCAATCGGAAAACCGAATGGATCATTTTCCGTTCCTCTTTTTCAAGAATGCCTTCCTTATGGATTTCATCCACCAGGCTCTTGAGCTCTTCTTCACTAACCTGATCTAATTTCTTTTGAGCTTCTTCTAAATCCCTGGCAAATAAATACATAAAGGTAACCAGCGGAGAAACAAAACGGTTGATAATCCAAATACCTCCGCTCATCTTTAGCGCCCAGCCCTCCGGGTCCTTAATAACGATCATAGAGGCTGCCCATTCCAGAACTGCCAGCAGCAGCGCCCCTCCTAAGAGAGAGAGGTAATACCACCAGGTCCAATCCAAGAAACTACCATGGTTGAGAAGTAAAAGCAAAAGACCCGCCGCAATAAAACGGGCCATCATCTGGACAATTTTCAGTCCAGTATCCACCCGGGAATAATTATCCAAAAGCGAATGAACCCGGTCAGCCTGCCGTGATTTTTCCCCGAAGTTTTGAAGCTGGCGGTTAAAGTGGATTTTGGCAATTACTGAACGGGAAGCAGATAAAAACACGTCCAGAACCAACACAAAAATCAATGAAATTGCGGAAATTGTGGTCATAAGGTCATTCATTCTTCTTTTTCGTTATTTGTCTGGCTGGAATACCCGCCACAACAGTCCCAGGCGGAACATCCTTTGTTACTACAGAACCTGCACCGGTGGAAGAGTTCTCCCCTATCACTAACGGAGCAACCAGCATTGTATCGCTACCAATAAATACTCCGTCTTCAATGACAGTTTGATGTTTCCTGTTGCCATCATAGTTGCAGGTAATGGTTCCAGCTCCAATATTTACATCCTTGCCAATTTGGGCATTTCCCAAGTAGGAAAAATGACCTACTTTGGTTCCTTCGCCCAGGTAAGAATCTTTTATCTCTCCAAAATTTCCGATATGGACACCAGGACCGATATGGGCGCCTTTCCGCAGGTGGCTGAAAGGACCAATATCCACACCATTCTCTATTTTTGACTCCTCAATCACTGAAAACTCAATCTCACAGAAATCTCCGATTTGACTCTTAAAGATCCTGGTATCTGGGCCAATCAGGCAGTTATTGCCAATTGATGTATCGCCCTGGAGAAACGTATTGGGTAGAATCACTGTATCCTGACCAATTTTCACATCCGGCTCAATATATGCTGTATCCGGATCCAGAAGGCTGACTCCCGAGAGCATTAACTCCTCATTAATTCTCCTGCGAAGAATTTTTCCGGCTTCTGCCAAATGAACCCGTGTGTTTATACCAATGAGTTCCTCAGGATCCTCAGCAGGTACAGCTTCTACCTTTTGATCCTGGTTTTTTGCTAGCGCTACCAAATCAGTAAGATAATATTCACCCTTGGGAGATAATGTTAAATTCTTCAAGTTTGCCCACAACCAGTCCGCGTTAAAACAATACATGCCGGCATTTAATTCAGTGATCTCCAGCTGCTTTGCAGAGGCGTCTGCCTCCTCAACAATTGCCTGGATGCTACCGTCTGCGTTTCGAATTACTCTGCCAAAACCTCTGGGATTCTCTTCACGAACCGTTAATATGGTCATCGGCCCTGAATTTGACTTCTGGGTATCAATTAATTGCTGAAGTGTCCGGGTCCGGACCAATGGCATATCTACGTAAGTGACCAGGATTAGATCAGATTGCCCTTTTAGCAGAGATTCCGCCTGGCTGACAGCATGACCTGTGCCAAGTAATTCGCCTTGCTCAACATAGCGCAGGTTCTCCCCCAGCGCCTGGCGGATCTGTTCAGCGCCATACCCCAGGACTACCACCGGATCATTTTTTACCAAAGGGGCAGCAGATCTCAAAACATAGTGGATAATCGGTTTTCCCATTAAGGAATGCAGGGGTTTAGGAAGATCTGAACGCATTCTTGTCCCTTTTCCTGCAGCTAATATTACAACATCAGTCACCATATAAAAATCCCTTTTGTTCTAACTTTCATCCTGGTAAAGGTTATCTAATTCAGTAATCCCGGCAGCTGATAACCAAATAAGCGAGCAGGACGCGTCAAGACAGCCCAAGCTCGCATGGTACTTATTTTCTCATTGTTCTCTTCAGGAGGGTCTTCTTCAATCCCGGATTTCATATTTCATTGGCAGTATAGCTGGGGAGCCTGGACTCGAACCAAGATTAACGGCTCCAAAGGCCGCTGTGCTGCCAATTGCACCACTCCCCAACGTCAGCGAAGGCATTGTATCATAGGATAATTTAACTGACAATGGAAACTGGTTTTACCTTCCCCAGACAGCGATTAGGAAGATATATTATCTCCCCCGGGAACAAAACCAAGTTTTTGAGCTTGCTCAAAAGATAATGAATCAGGGCTGTCAATTCGTTGAATTTCTGTTTCCAGCGTTGCTGCCTTCCAGAACTCATGCACTTCATTTTCATCAATATCATTGGTTTTCGGCTCTTCTCTCGCAGCCTTGCTTTTCTTTTTGGGAGCCGGTTTTGTTTTTGTAGATCCGTTAGCTCCCTGGTCCTTCTTCTTTGGAAGTTCAGCTTTTACTGGAGTTTTCTTTTTTGCATTATCAGCTTTCGTGTCTTTGGCGGAACTTTTCGTTTTAACCGCCAATGTTCCAGTTAACCCCTGGATTATTTGGGTGACTTCCTGAACAGCCAGGTCCAATGTTGTCAGCACCCAGCTAAGATCATTGTTCTGGGTCACCGGATTGGTTATGACCATCATTCCATATTCCGTATTTATATGAGACCAGAATAGATCGTACTTATCCCCTGAAAAGTACCAAACACTCTCGGGTTTATCCTTCCCTAAGAAGCTGGAAATTTTGTTAGTAGTACTGAATGTTTGCAGCAGAAGCGGCATCACATGGGATTCATAAATCGCATCTGGAACAACCCCGGTTTCTGCTGAAATTATCCCTGTACTCTCAATAACTAAGATCGATATCGCCCCTAATTCTCCCCGCAAATCTGCGATTCTCTCGGTAACATTTTCATCCAGATTTTGTTTGGTTAATTTTTGCAGTGGTTCAGGATCTTTTTCAACCGGATCCAGTCCCATTGTACGTCGAACTGCATTTAAAAATTCCGGCATCTTTAGCGGTTTAAAGAAAAATGCTTCTGCCCCAGCATCGGCAATTTCCTGGTGAAGATCTTCCTCTTCCATTCCGGTGATTATGATTACCTTCATATCGGGGAAGGTGTGCTTCAATTTCTTAAATAAATCTATCCCGGATAATCCCGGAAGGCCTATATCAGCGATTAATAGATCAATCCCCGTGCCCACGACCTCCACGATCGCTTCTTCCCCAGAGGGAACATCAACCAGGTCCAAATCCATTTCCAATGCTTCAAGATTCGCCCGCAATGTGGTGCGAATCTCCTGGTGGTCATCAACAATTAATACTCGGAATTTATCCGCCATGTAAAAATTGTAACACGTGGAGGCAACAGCTGTCCCCTCGAAAGGGGGATTTTCCTTGCAGTTTTATTAGGTAAAGGAAAATTTTGGGGA